>JAICEV010000012.1 GCA_025923975.1 Propionibacteriaceae bacterium | reverse complement strand
CGCTATAGCGAGATGGTCCAGCGGACCGTCGCAGGCGCGACACGTGAGTACCTGGTGATCGAGTACGCGCCGTCCAGACGCGGGCAGCCAGGCGACCGGCTTTATGTCCCAATGGACTCACTGGACCAGGTCACCCGCTATGTCGGCGGCGAGAATCCCACTCTGGACAGGCTCGGGGGCGCCGACTGGGCCAAGCGGAAGGGACGGGCGCGTCGAGCGGTCCGCGAGATCGCGGCCGAGTTGATCAAGCTCTACGCGGCACGGCAGGCCACCCGCGGCCATGCGTTCTCTCCCGACACCACGTGGCAACGGGAGCTGGAGGACGCGTTCGCCTTTATTGAGACGCCCGATCAGCAAGGGGCGATCGACGACGTGAAGCGGGACATGGAACAGATCGTGCCGATGGATCGGCTGATCTGCGGAGACGTCGGCTATGGCAAGACCGAGATCGCCGTGCGCGCCGCGTTCAAGGCAGTACAGGACGGCAAGCAGGTGGCAATTCTGGTTCCGACAACCTTGCTCGTGCAGCAGCATTACGCCACCTTCGCCGACCGCTATGCCGGATTTCCGGTCAACGTTGCGCCGCTCAGCCGGTTCGCCTCCGAGGCTGAGGCGCGAGCAACCATCGAAGGTCTCGCTGACGGCAGGGTTGATGTCGTCGTCGGCACTCACCGGCTGTTATCGGGGGAGATCACCTTCAAGGACCTCGGCCTTGTGGTGATCGATGAGGAGCAGCGCTTCGGTGTCGAGCACAAGGAACAACTCAAGCGTCTCCGTACCCACGTTGACGTGCTGGCCATGTCAGCCACCCCAATCCCGCGAACGCTGGAGATGGCGATCACCGGCATTCGTGAAATGAGCACGATCGCGACTCCGCCGGAGGAACGCCATCCAGTGCTGACCTTCGCCGGACCGTACGACGAGGCCCAGGTGACTGCGGCCATCCGGCGCGAGCTGCTGCGGGAGGGACAGGTGTTCTTTGTGCACAACCGGGTGCAGAGCATCGACAAGGCCGCGCGCCGGATCGCGGAGCTGGTACCGGAGGCTCGGGTAGTTACCGCACACGGCCAGATGAGCGAGCAGCGCCTGGAGCAGGTCATGATCGACTTCTGGGAGCGTCGAGCCGATGTGCTGGTCTGTACCACGATCGTCGAGGCGGGTCTGGACATATCGACCGCCAACACACTGCTGATCGAACGCTCCGACCTCCTCGGCCTTTCACAGCTGCATCAGCTTCGCGGCCGAGTCGGCCGCGGGCGCGAGCGCGGCTACGCCTACTTCCTCTACCCACCTGACAAGCCACTCAGCGAGACCGCGTACGACCGGATCACCACGATCGCGACACATAGCGATCTCGGTTCCAGCATGGCCATTGCCATGAAGGACCTGGAGCTTCGCGGCGCAGGTAACTTGCTCGGCGGCCAGCAGTCGGGTCACATCGCCGACGTCGGCTTCGATCTCTACATCCAGCTGGTGGGGGAGGCCGTCGCGGAGTTCCGAGGCCAGGAGACCGAGCCAGAACCCGAGGTGCGGATCGAGCTGCCGGTCGACGCTCACCTGCCCACCGACTACATCGAGTCGGAGCGGCTGCGCCTAGAGATGTACAAGCGGCTCGCCGAAGTTCGTGGTGAGGCCGACCTCAAGGCCGTCGAGGCTGAGCTGCATGACCGCTACGGAACGCCACCGCCGGAGGTGCTCAATCTCATCGAGGTCGCCAGATTCCGACTGCTGGCCCGATCTGTTGGACTGAACGAGATCGTCGGGCAGGGTCGGTTCATCCGCTTCAGCCCTGCCCATCTTCCTGAGTCACGGATGCTGCGGCTGCAGCGGCTCTACCCACGTAGCGTGGTGAAGGACGCTGTCGGCTCGGTGCTCGTACCACGACCGGCGAGCTCGAACGGAGCCGGCGAGGAGCTGAAGGACACCGAGTTGCTGCACTGGGGCACTGAGCTGATCAACCAAATCTTCTCCAACTCGTGAAGGGTGCGTTTCGCATCACAGCCGTTGAAACGGTCGGCCGGTGGACGCTTGATCGGTACTTTTCGCATCACAGCCGTCGAAACGTCCCGCCAAGTCCGCGGATCACCGAACCACATTCAGACAGCCCGGGGCGTTCGGCGCGCTCGCGTAGGATCACCTGCGGTAATCCTTTCCCGGATGCCCAGATAGAAAGTCATGTCATGAGGGACGGTCGATGAAGTTTCTCGCTCGCCGCGGGCGCGGCGCGGCACGCACCGCCGCACTCGTCAGCGTCGTTGTGCTCACGCTGTTTCCAGTCGGCTGCGCCAAGTCAGAACCCAGCGTTGTGGCGTATGTGGGTAACTCGAAGATCAGCCAGCAGCAGGTGGACGACGCGGTTGAAGGTGTGTCCGCCATCTTGGAAGAGGGTCAGAGCGTGTCCCCTGCAGCCGTTGTCAACGCCTTGATCCACGGGGCCATTGCGGAGCAGGTGGCTGCCGCGAACAAGATCACGATCACTGACGGCGAACGCGACGCGCTGATCAAGAACAGCAACCTCGCTGGCCTGCTCAACGTACCCAAGGCTCGACCCCTCGCCCACGACGTGGCTGATCAGCAGATAGTTTCGGACAAGATCGGCAGCACGGCTTATTTGGCAGCTGTCGCTGATCAGCAGGTCACCCTCAACCCGCGCTTCGGTGTGCTGGATCCGAAGCAGAAAACCATCATTGCCGATCAGTCGGCGTCCCTAACCGAGCCAGCGCCGCCAACCCAGACGCCATAGTGGCGCTATCCGAGCTCGAGCGACTGGTCTCAGTGGTGGCGCGGCTGCGCCAGGAGTGCCCGTGGGACGCCCAGCAAACCCATCGTTCGCTGGCGCAGTACCTGGTCGAGGAGACTGCCGAGACGATCGAGGCCATTGAGTCCGGGGATCAAGATCATCTCCGCGAGGAGCTCGGTGATCTGCTGCTCCAAGTGATCTTCCACGCCGAGATCGCCAGCGAGCAGGCAGAGGGGTTCTCGGTTGAGGAGGTCGCCGAGGGTATCGCGGACAAGCTTGTCTCCAGACATCCCTACGTCTTCGCGACCGCTGAGGTACCAGTCGACCTGCACTACACCTGGGAGCAGCGCAAAGCGGCTGAGAAGGGCCGTACCTCAGCACTGCAGGGCATCCCCGAGCCGCTCTCCGCTCTGGCCCGCGCGAACAAGATCATCAGTCGGGTACGATCGCGGCGCCTGGAACTCGTGCTACCCGATGATCCGACCACCGCGGAGGAGGTGGGCGCGCAGATCCTGGCGCTGGCTGCCCGCGCTCAGGCGACCGGAGTCGACCCTGAGCAGGCGCTTCGCGATGCCGTACGAGGTTTGGAAGCCCGGGTACGGGATGCCGAGTCGGCAGCACCCCATGACGCCGCTCCGGCTTAGTAGCCGTCGCCTATTCTGTGGACATGTCCGAGCCCCCGCAGCAACGGCCGGCCCCCCAGGCGCATCCGCCCCAGAATTATCCACCCCAGAATTACCCGCCCCAGAACTATCCTCCTCAGAACTACCAGCCACAGAACTACCAGCCACAGAATCCACAAGCTCAGCCATACCCGTTGAATCCCGCAGCGCCTTACCCGGTGCAGCCGCACTATCGGCGCGCGCCGCACAAGCCGAGTGAGGAGCTGCGGCGTGATGCAGAGGCCGCTTTCGCCGCACGGATGGAACTTGGACCCGAATACACCGAATATGTCGCTGCGAACCTCGCCGAGCGAGTAGAGGACCTCGCGGAGGCGCGTGCCGAAGAGCTTCGGCAGCAGGCTGAGCTCGCCAATCGCTCGCTAGCGGTCGAGCAGAGCGGCCGCGCCCGGCAGTTAGCGCTTGCCATCGTCTCCATGGTCATGGGTATCCCGATCACCGCAATCAGCGCCAGCGAGGTCGAGCCAAGCATCATCGGGATCGCCATCTCCTGGGCTGGCATCGTCGGGGTGAACTGGATCCACGCAAGGACATTCCGCAAACGGTAATAGTGCGCATTCTCTGAGACCGCAGGTATCTGCCCTGAACTTGCTGCGAGCGTCGGTAATCGCGCGCCCGCCGTGCTGAGGAGGAGTGAGCAGAGGCGTTCTTTCCTCTGCGAGTGACGACGAAGTAGGCGGAACCATGCGCGCGATGCGCGAGCAGCTCCCAATTAAAAGGGGGCACGACCATGGGCTCCGACAGGCCCGGCGCGATAGGCGATTCTCGTATCGCGCGTGCGGCGCCACTCTCTGCGCGCTGCTGCATCGATAGGCTGAGGCCACCATCGGTTTCTTGTGCCCGGTTGCGTGGAAGATCGGCAATTCGGGACTGCATCGGAAGGGGCGGCGCTCGTGGCGAGTATTGAGTTCATAGGTGCGCGAGAAATTCTGGATTCCCGCGGCAACCCGACCGTCGAGGTCGAAGTGATTCTGGACGACGGCTCCGAAGGCCGGGCCGCTGTTCCTTCAGGTGCGTCCACTGGCGCTTTCGAAGCGGTCGAGTTGCGCGATGGTGAGGCTCGCTATGGAGGTAAGGGTGTCAGTAAGGCCGTACTCGGTGTGATCGATACACTCGGGCCCGAACTCATCGGATACGAGGCCAGCGAGCAGCGGCTGGTGGACCAGGCAATGCTCGACTTGGACGGTACAGACAACAAATCCAAGATCGGCGCCAACGCCATCCTCGGTGTTTCGTTGGCTGTTGCGCATGCGGCTGCGCACTCCGCCGATCTGCCGCTCTACCGTTACGTCGGCGGCCCCAACGCCCATCTGCTGCCGGTGCCCATGATGAACATCGTCAACGGTGGAGCACACGCCGACTCAGATGTGGATGTGCAGGAGTTCATGATCGCCCCAATCGGGGCCGCCACGTTCCGAGACGCCCTGGAGATGGGTGCGAGGGTCTACCACTCCCTGAAGTCGGTGCTGAAAAAGCAGGGACTGGCGACCGGCCTCGGTGACGAAGGCGGCTTCGCGCCCAACCTGCCAGCCAATGTTGCCGCCCTCGAGTTGATCTCGACGGCAGTAGAGTCCGCGGGCCTGACGCTCGGTAGTGACATCGCGCTTGCGCTAGACGTCGCCAGTACCGAGTTCTTCGACGTGGGGACCTACACGTTCGAGGGCCAGGCGCGGTCTGCTGACGAGATGACCGCCATCTACGAGCAATGGATTTCTGAGTTCCCCATCGTCTCGATCGAAGACCCGTTGGCCGAGGACGATTGGGCCGGCTGGAGCAGGTTGGTATCCAGGCTCGGCGACAAGGTCCAAGTCGTCGGGGATGACTTGTTCGTCACTAACGTGACTCGGTTGCAGCGCGGCATAGAAGAGAAAGCGGCCAGCGCCCTGCTGGTGAAGGTCAACCAGATCGGCTCACTGACTGAGACCCTGGATGCAGTCGATCTGGCGCACCGGTCCGGCTTCCGTTGCATGATGAGCCACCGTTCGGGCGAGACCGAGGACACGACGATCGCCGATCTTGCGGTGGCGACCAATTGCGGCCAGATCAAGTCGGGCGCTCCGGCCCGTACCGATCGGGTCGCCAAGTACAACCAGCTATTGCGGATCGAAGAAGATCTTGACGACGCAGCCCGCTACGCCGGCGCCTCGGCGTTTCCGAGGTTCAAGGCCTGAGCGGTGCCATCGGGTCCACGGCCTACCTCCCGCCCAGGCGCAGGCCCTGGGCGGGGAAAGCCGCGAGCCCGCAGCGAGGCACGTAGGTCGTCTTCAACAGCACGTAAACCAAAAGCGCAAGCACCGCGACCTGACGAGTCGGCGGCGCCGCTGTTGCGTCGCGGATCCAGCCTGACCGCACGCGCCATCGCGTTAGCGGTAGTGTTGTTGATCTTGATAATCTCGTACGCGACATCGTTGCGGATCTATTTTGCCCAGGCGCACGAGATCGCCTCGACCAAAGCGGAGATTGCGGAGCGTCAGCAGCGGATCGGTGAACTGCAGCGTGAGTTGGCTCGCTGGGATGATGAGGCGTACGTGAGGACCCAGGCCAGGGACCGGCTCGGGTGGGTAGTGCCCGGAGAGACCGGTTATACGGTAGTGGACGCTGACGGCAAGCCGCTCGGTGGCGGAGCAAAGATCAGCGCTGAGACTGCGCCTGCGGAGCCGCCGCAGGACTCGTGGTGGTCCAAGCTGTGGGGGTCGGTAGAAGCCGCGGATCGGCCGGCGCCAGTCAAGACCCCGGTCGAAGAAAAGACGATCACAGTCAAGACCAAGCCACGTTGATAATGCGCCTGCGTTGAGAGTGCGTCCTGAGCCCTTCGACAAGCTCAGGACGGCGCCTGTCGAAGGGCATCGCGGTCAAATAACGGATGAGGCGCCGGATTCGGTAAATCAGGGTTGGGCGGCGAGGAAGGCACCGATGGCTTCGGCCGTCGGAAGGCTCGGACTTGCTCCTCTGACAGTGACCGCCAATGCGCCAGCGGCAAGACCTCGCTGCAGTGCCTCCGGAAGCGCGGCGCCGCTGGCCAGGCTGGCGCCGAGTGCGCCGGAGAAGGCATCGCCGGCGGCAGTGGTGTCCACCGGTGTCACTGGGAAGGCGGGATACTCCTCGACGCCGTCCGTCCCGATGACAAGGGCCCCTCGTTCCCCCAGAGTGATCATTGCGATGCTGGCGCCGCGGTCGAGAAACCATCTCCCGGCCTGCTCCGCCGAACTGCGATCGGTGACAGGAATGCCTGTCAGCACTTGGGCCTCAAGTTCGTTCGGCTTGACCACACTGACACCTGGCCAGACTCCGGAGGGAATGGGTTGCGCAGGCGCTGGATCCAATACGAGCCGCATTTCCGACGCTCGACAGACCTCAGCCACGCGCTGCACGACCGAGAGTGGAATCTCAAGCTGCACCAGGACGACCGAAACGCGATCATGAAGCTCCCTCAAGGAGGCCTCGACATCGTCCGGAATCAGGCTGTGATTGGCGTTCGGAATGATCATGATGTCGTTCTGGCCAGAGACGGCGTCCACCCGAATATGAGCGATGCCAGTTGCGCCATCCGTGATGCGTACTGCGCTGACATCGACGCCCTCCGCAGTGAGCATGGCAAGCGTCAGATCGCGGAACATGTCCTCGCCCACCGCACCGATCATGTAGGTCGGCGCACCGGCACGTACCGCCGCTATCGCTTGATTCGCACCCTTGCCGCCGAGCACCAGCGAGAAGTCGGTGCCGATGACCGTCTCGCCCGGTCGCGGCAGCGGCGAGCCGAAGGCCGCCAGATCGGCGTTGATACTGCCCACCACGGCAACACCGCTGCGATCACCCATATCTGTGACCCTATTTTTCTGTGAGCTGCTCGCGCAATCGCGCGCTGTGATCCGCCGCCGTCGTCGTCGCTCGCAGTGGAAAAACGCCTCTGCTCTCTCCGTTTTGCATTGCTCGCTCCGCTCGCTGAGGCTGGCGCTTGTGAGCCGCTGCCTTCCTCACTCGCTTCGCAGACGAAGAACGTGTCTGCGCGCTCGTTCGTCCAGGACAGCGGCGCGCCAGCCTGGCTCCGTGCGGCGGCGCGCGATTTTCCGACGCTCGCAGCTCGAGGTGGGCTGAGAGGATACGGCTGTGCTCGAACCCATGACCCCTGCTGATGAGACCGTCGTCACCGCTCAGTTGCAGCGACCACCACGCGGCGTGATCGGGATCGCATATCGCTGTCCGTGCGGGAAACCTGCTGTCGTCGTAACTCGACCCCGGTTGCCCGACGGCGCGCCCTTTCCCACGACGTACTACCTCACCTGCCCGCGGGCTGTCGCGGCGTGCTCCTCGCTGGAGTCACAGGGGCTGATGGCCGAGATGAATGACCGTCTGAGCCGTGATCATGATCTAGCTCTGGCCCACCGGCGGGCACACGAGCAGTACCTGGCTGATCGGGAACAAATCGATTCGGTGCCGCAGATCGCGGGTGTCAGCGCTGGAGGGATGCCTGATCGGGTGAAGTGCCTGCACGCGCTGGTGGCCCACGCACTTGCGGCCGGAACCGGGGTCAACCCGCTCGGCGACGAGGCAGTGCAGGCATTGGGTGCGTTCTGGCGCCGCCCATGCTTAGAGGAGGCCCTGTGACGCGGGTTGCCGCTATCGACTGCGGGACGAATTCGATTCGTCTCTTGATCGCCGAGCCAAACGGCGCCGGAGGTCTGACCGATCTAGAGCGACGGCTCGAGGTGGTACGCCTCGGCCAAGGTGTCGATGCCAGCGGTGCATTCCACCCTGACGCCTTGCAGCGCACGTTCGCAGCGGTTGACGAGTACGCGGAATCGATCAAGAAAGCCGACGTTCCGGTGGAGAAGGTGCACTTCGTCGCGACGTCAGCGACCAGGGATGTCAAGAACCGCGACAGCTTCTTTGCCGGCGTCAAGGAGCGGCTCGGCGTGGTGCCCGATGTGATCAGCGGTGAAATTGAAGCGCGCCTGTCATTCTATGGAACCCTCAGCCGAGTCACTCCGGAAGGCGAGCCGGTCTTGATCATGGATATCGGAGGCGGTTCGACTGAATTGATCACCGGCAGCGCCGCCGGCACGCTGCACAGCGCCATCTCCCTCGACGTTGGATCAGTGCGGGTCACCGAACGCTTCCTGAAGCAGAATCCGGTCGCAGATGATGATCTTGCGGGGGCTGAAGAGTACGTCGACGATCTGCTGGCGGGCAGTGGGTTGGATTTCAGCTCGATCGGCACTTGGATCGGGGTCGCAGGGACTGTGACGACGCTGGCCGGGGTCTATTTGGAGCTGGAGCACTACGACCGTGAGCGGGTGCATGGTGCGGTCATCCCGCTGCCGGCGATCGCGGAACTGCTCCACCAGCTAGCCAGGATGACGGTTGCGGAGATACGGGCACTGCCGTCGATGCATCCTGGCCGGGCCGATGTCATTACCGGTGGCGCGCTGATCGAGGCCCGCGTTGCAGCGCGCCTGAACGTGCAAGACCTGATCGTCAGCGAGTCCGACATTCTGGATGGGATCGCGTTGCAGCTCATAGACCAGTGACACAATGCCGCGATGACCTCTCTTGCCATCACGGTGGTCGGCCATGACCGGCCGGGGATCATCGCACAGGCAGCCGATGCGCTGTCGCGGTGCGGCATGAATCTCGAGGACTCCTCGATGACGCTGCTGCGCGGTCACTTCGCCATGACCCTGATCTGTGCAGGTGAGGCGGACGCGGCCCAGATCGAGGCTGCGCTGCAACCGCTCGTCAACGATTCGCTGGACGTGACGGTTCGTGAGGTTCCAGAGGAGCCAGACCTTCCCCCGCTGGGGTCGACGTACCTGGTGACTGTTCACGGCGCCGACCGGCTTGGGATTGTCGCCCGGCTGGCCAGCGTGATCGCCGAGGCAGGCGGCAACATTACCGACCTGACCACGCGCCTGTCGGGAACCCTCTACGTGTTGCTGGCCGAGGTCGATCTACCCCGCTCAGCAGATGTCACGGCACTCCAGGCTCGACTCGCTGCGGTCTCCGCCGAGTTGGGCGTGGAAACCAGCATGCGACTCCTCGAGAACGACCAGCTGTGAACCTGACGCTGCCGACTCTGCCTGACGGCCGAGTGCTCCAAGTGCTCCGAGCGCCGAGCCATGTGCTGTCGGCAGCTGGTTTGACTGTGGACCCTGCCGAACCATCCGTGGTTCAGCTCTGCGCGGATCTGGTCGCGACCATGCGGGTATCGCCGGGCTGCGTAGGGCTTGCGGCGTCGCAGGTCGGTGTATCGGCCCAAGCCTTCTCTGTTGACGTCTCGGGCCATCCAAAGACCCGGACCACACACGGCCTGATTGTGTTGGTCAACCCTGAAATTGTGGAGGCCAGCCGCAACGAGAAGGCTCGAGAGGGCTGCATGTCGGTGCCAGACCTGACCGGTGATGTGAAGCGGGCTACCAAGATCACCGTCGCTGGTCAGTTACCGCTGAGCGGCGAGCGGGTGTTGATCACCACTGATGCCTTCGAGGCTCGCGCACTGCAGCACGAGATCGATCATTGCGACGGCATGCTGTTCCTCGACCGGGTCATTGGTGCGCACGCCGTCTACCCACGGAAGGTCTATCTCCAGCCTCGGGACGCTGAAGGCGGGTAAGAACCGTCAGCCGAACGCCCCGACCGTCGAGCCTGTAGTTAGGCAGTGGGCCCAGGTAAGGTCGGGCAGCGATGAACGGTCCGAGATCTGGTCGACGGCCGTCCCGGGCCCCCAGCCGCGCGCTGTTGGTGAGTGTTGGGAAGGCCTTGTTGTTTACCGTGCTAGCCGCGCTTGCTGCCGCGCCGCTCGCGGCGGTTTGGGGCATCAGCCACGCGCGCGTGGATGACTATCTCGGGCCACACCGAGTGACCTTCGCGAGCAATTTCGGAGGCGAAGTCGAGGTCAACCTCGGACCAATCGGCAACGCATACCTGGAGAGCCCGGTACGCCCGATCGGGCTCACCATCACGGTGGGCGGGGTGGGTACCACATCAGGAAACCTCACCTCGCTGTTCTCGGAGCAGACGCTGGTCGCGTACACCAGCCTGTACACGGAGCCGAAGGAGGCTCTCTCCGGCATCGTCGAGCGTTTGGCCCGGGACGCTGTACGGGAGGGGCTCAAGGCCGAGGCTGTCCTATTGCTGGGTGTCGCCATCTGGCGGCTGCGTCGTCGGCTCGTGCCGCACGGGATCACCAGGCGCGTAACCAGGCGACGCGCCGCAGCGATCTATGTGACCGTCATCGCAGTTGTGATCGGATCGATCCTGGTTGGTGAGAAACCGAAGCATCCGCGTTATGCCGTCGCAATCGCGGACACTGGCCGTTTTTCATCCCTGACGGTGGACAGCGTGCTCCTCGCCGACGTACTGGATCGCGGCATCAAGGGTGTCCGGTTGCTCAGCGCGCGCCAGCAAGATGCCGTGAAGAACTACGTTGACTCAGCCGCCGCGAGCCTCTCGACCCAGCTCGATGACCTGCCGACACCGAACTCGGATGAAACCATGATCCTCGGTTTCAGCGATCTGCACTGCAATCAGGCGATGACGGAGTTGATCACTCGGCTGGTCCGCGCCACGGAACCGTCCGTGATATTGAGCTCAGGTGATGACACGGTCAACGGGACTGCAGCCGAACGCGGCTGCATCCGCCGAGAGGCGGCGATTTCGGATGAGGTGCCATTTCTGGTGGCACCTGGAAACCACGACTCGGATGTGACCGAGGCTCAGATGAGAAGTGCAGGCCTGACGGTGCTCGATGGCCAAGTGATCAAGGCAGCTGGACTCAGCATGCTGGGGGATGACGACCCCGAACGCAACATCCCTTTCAGCGTCGATCGTGTTAAGGATCGGCCTGAAAATGAAGAACAGATGGCCGAGCGGCTCGTCAATAGCGCTCGTGACAAACACACCGATGTGCTGATGGTGCACCAGCCCGTTGCGGCGCGGGTGATCATGAACACACCGAATCCTCCCGCGGCGTTGGTGCTCTGGGGTCACTACCATGCCGAGTCCGGTCCGCGGGTGATCGTGCACGAGGACGGGTCATGGACGGTCGGCATGCAGGAAGGCACCGCCGGTGGGGTGCGTGAGCCGACCTTCACTTCCTTCAGCACGCCGTTCTCCCCACCGCTGATCAGCGGCGATGTCTACTTCTACTTCCGCGACAACGCCACCGGACTGATTACTGCAGTGCAGCCGGTGCACTTCCGGCCGGATGCGAAGGCGGTGATCGAGGACCGCATTGCCACCGGTGACCTGAGCAAGCTTCCGCCGGAAACCCGGACGAAGCTGGACGGATCATCGTCAACCCCCGGCTCCGATCCCTCTCGCTGAGCTCAGCCCGCGGCTAGTATCACCACCGGCCACTGCGTAGCTGGCCCCCGTAGCCCAAATGGCAGAGGCAGGCGGCTTAAACCCGCTCCAGCATGGGTTCGAATCCCATCGGGGGCACTGTACTGATTTGCTCCGCTCGCTGCGCTCGCTCCGCGCGGATCGCGCTTTGGAGGCCACCTACTTCGTCGTTGCTCGGGGACGGAAGAACTTGTCCCCTCGCTCCTCCTCAGCACGGCGGCCCGCGCGATCCGGGTTGATTACTCCGCTCGCTGCGCTCGCTCCGCGCGCGACGCACGATTGCGCGCCATCCGTCTGAAGACGGCAAACGGGGCACATTTCACCGTCCGGCACACCCGCAGGCCGTCTTGAGATGAGAAACGCGATCGACGCGGATCGTTGGAGGAGTCGGCGCAAAAGCTCACAGCTGTTTCAAAGCCGGAAGAAACGGCCTGTGCCCCGCGTTTCAGTAGACTGATTAGAGCGCCCAACCGAGGCGCCTGACCAGGAGGACACATTTATGTTGCGCAGTTCGAACCCGATCCTCTCTAAACAGGACGCGTTCACACCCGCAGCACCGCAGTACAACCAGAATCCATACGACCAATCGCCAACCGGCTACCCGCAGTATCCCGGGCAACCGCAGGCACCTGTGGAGTCGCTCGAAGGCCGGATGACCCTTGACGACGTCGTCACTAAGACCGCGGTCACCATGGGCGTGCTCATAATCACGGCCGCACTGGCTTGGATGTTCGTGCCGGCGGGACTGTACTTCCCGCTGCTGATCGGCTCCGGGTTGATTGGCTTCGTCGTTGTCATGATCGTGGCGTTCCGACGGCAGGTTTCGCCTGGTCTGGTGCTCCTTTACGCCGGCATCGAGGGCATCTTCATCGGAATGATTAGCAAGGTCTTCGAGACCATGTACAGCGGCATCGTCGTTCAGGCAGTGATCGGCACGTTCGCTGCAGCTGCTGTGACATTGGCGGCGTACAAGTTCTTCAACATTCGAGTGACGCCGAAGTTCCGGAAGGTCGTGTTCATCGCGACGATCGCCTTCGCATTGGCGATCTTGATCAACTTCCTCTTGGCGTTGGCAGGTGTCAACCTCGGATTGCGGGACAGCGGTACTGGCGCGATCAGCCTGCTGGCCGTTGCCTTCTCGCTGCTCGGGGCTGTGCTCGCTGTGCTGAACCTGGTACTCGACTTTGACTACATCGAGCAAGGCGTTGCCATGGGGGCGCCGGCGAGTGAGTCGTGGCGTGGTGCGTTCGGCCTCACCGTGACCATGGTCTGGCTCTACATCGAGATCCTGCGCCTGCTCTCCTACCTCCGCAGGTAGCTAACCAGCCGCAGCAGATCGCCAGCCGATCGCTCAAATTGAGGGCCGCGCTTTCCGACCGGAAGCGCGGCCCTCACACGCTCCGCCTCTGGCACACCTGGTCATAAGGCATGGGCGCCGTAAAGTCGTGCGCGTGGAGTACGTCAACTCACTCATTGATCTCGTCGGGCATACGCCGCTGCTTAGACTCGCCCGTGTCACCGATGGTGCGAAGCCGCTGATCCTGGCCAAGGTGGAGTACCTGAATCCGGGCGGCTCAGTCAAGGATCGCATCGCGCTGAAGATGATCGAGGCCGCTGAGCAGGAGGGCAAGATCATGCCCGGCGGCACGATTGTGGAGCCCACCAGTGGCAATACCGGGGTAGGTCTAGCCATGGTGGCCCAGGCCAAGGGTTACGCCTGCGTGTTCGTCTGCCCCGACAAGGTGAGCGAGGACAAGCGCAATGTGCTGACGGCCTACGGCGCACGAGTGGTCGTCTGCCCGACCGCCGTCGAGCCAGAGCACCCTGACTCGTACTACTCCGTCTCAGACAGGCTGGTGCGGGAGATCGAGGGAGCGTGGAAGCCTGACCAGTACAGCAACCCGAACAATCCGGCCAGTCACTACGAGACAACAGGTCCGGAGATCTGGGAGCAGACCGAGGGCAAGATCACTCACTTCGTTGCCGGAATCGGCACCGGCGGCACGATCAGCGGAGCCGGCCGTTATCTGAAAGAAGTCTCCGAGGGCCGGGTCAAGATCATCGGGGCCGACCCGTCCGGTTCGGTGTACTCCGGTGGAACTGGGCGGCCCTACTTGGTCGAAGGTGTCGGGGAGGATTTCTGGCCGGCCAACTACGATCCCTCCGTCAGTGACCGGGTGATCGAGGTATCGGACGCGGACTCTTTCGCAATGTCACGACGGTTGGCACGGGAGGAGGCGCTGCTCGTCGGTGGATCCTCGGGGATGGCGGCCGCCGCAGCCGTCCGCCTGGCGCATGAGCTCGACGACCCCGATTCGGTGATCGTTGTGCTGTTGCCCGATTCGGGCCGCGGCTATCTCACCAAGGTCTTCAGCGATGCCTGGCTGACCCGATACGGCTTCGCGCCTCGCTCCGACCAGTTCGTGCGAGTGGTGGGCGACGTGCTACGCGAGAAGTCAGGCGACTTGCCGTCGTTAGTCCATACGCACCCCAACGAGACCGTCGCAGAGGCCATCGCGATCATGCGCGAGTACGGGGTCAGTCAAATGCCGGTAGTACGTGCGGAGCCTCCTGTGATGGCCGCCGAAGTCGTCGGTTCGGTCAGTGAGCGCGGACTGTTGGATGAGCTGTTCAGTCACCGCGCGCGGCCAGCGGAGGCGGTGGCCGGCGTTATGGAGGAGCCGCTGCCAATGCTGGG
The DNA here is from genome assembly GCA_025923975.1 of Propionibacteriaceae bacterium. Taxonomy (GTDB): domain Bacteria; phylum Actinomycetota; class Actinomycetes; order Propionibacteriales; family Propionibacteriaceae; genus Microlunatus. Next base: position 5,705 of record JAICEV010000012.1, on the reverse strand, counting down.
GGCTACCGAGCCGGTCATCGATGCGGTCGAGGTGCTAAGGAGCTGTGACGCACTGTTGGTTCTCGACGACGGTAAACCCGTCGGGGTGCTGACCCGCCAAGACCTGCTCGGCGATATCAAGATCCATTAGGAATCAGGCGCTAGCGCGCGGAGTTCTCCTCCAGCAGTTCTGACAACAGCAGCCGCCAGTTCTGGGTCCAGGACACCGAATGCCATGATCGGAGCGGCACCCACTGAGCCGATTCCGTCGTGCCGCCCTGGTCCAGCACGACTGGCTCGGTCGGATGCGGGCAGTTCGCGCGATAGATCAGGCGTACGGCGTGGAAATCCTCAATGGTTCCGTGCGGATTGCGGCCCACCCAGTGCGAGGTCTGCACCTTGACAAGCTCGCCCAGGACGATCTCCTGGGACGTCTCTTCGGCAACCTCCCGGAGTACCGCCGAGGTCGGCGGCTCATGATCATCAAGACCGCCGCCCGGCATGCCCCATCGACCGGTCACGGCGGTTCGATCTGAGTACTCGGTGGCAAGCAGGCCCCGGCTTGAAGTGACCACGGCGTACGCCGCAAAGCGTTGCCTCACCGCCGGCCGCACGTCGTCGCCAAGCACCAGGCCGGCATCACGCCATCGCCTGCTTGCCTTGGGACGGGGCTCGTCGGCTACCGGACGCACCAGCAGCCGGAGGATCAGATCACCAGAGCTGTCGCGGCTGGCATCGATGGGACGGACGATGACATAGCCCCGATCGAATGCCAGCATGTCCGGATCGGCACCATGATCGAGCAGCACCTCGAACGCGGGCCCACCATGATCCATGACGCCGACGACCAGCACCTGGTCATCATTGCGCAAAAAGTTGCAGCTGCGAGCGTCGGAAATCGCGCGCCGCCGCACGGAGAAGAAGCGAGCGGAGGCGCTCTTTCCTCTGTCTGATTGCTCGCTGCCGCTCGCAGCGGATCGCGCCGGGAGGCCGCATACTTTGTCGTCGCTCGCCGACGAGCAGCGTGCCGACTCGCTCCATGTATGTTGCTCGCTCCGCTCGCTGAGGCTGGCGGTCGTGAGCCGCTGCCTTCCTTACTCGCTTCGCTCGCTCGTCCAGGACAGCGGCGCGCCAGCCTGGCGCAGCACGGCGGCGCGCGATCCGGTGCGAGCGACGACGACGGCGGCGGATTCCCGCGATGTTCGCGCCGCCGATCTGCAGGAGGAGATGACGGAACAACGCTTCTCCGTTCCGTCAGCTCCGACGAAGATGGCGGCAACCTAGCGAACATCGCAGCGAGCGGAGCGAGCAATCAATACAGCGCGATGCGCGAGCAGCTCTAAGGTTCCGTTTCAGGTGCGTCCGTCGACGTAGCGCTGGACCGTCGGACCGACTTCAGCTATCAGATCGTCCGTTTGGCGGTTCGCAAGAACCGGCAGTCTCAAGACGTAGCGGCCGATCACCAGCCCCAGAATCTGGGAGGCGACCAGTCCCGCTCGCCGGTCCGCCTCCTCCGCTGAGAGGTCGTCGTGCGGGAGCGCGTGGCCAATGACTTCGAGGGTGAGGAATTCACCAACCGACCGGGTCAGACCTGGGTCGGTCAGCGCCGTTCGGACGGCCGCGACGAGGGACGGCTGGAGCTCCGAGTCCCAAACCCCTAAGACGGTCCTGACGAGTCGTTCGCCGAGACCGCTGCGGTCACCAGCAGCGACCGTCTCGAGCATTCTTGGCAGTCCGAGGGGAAGTGCGATAGTGGCGAGGAAGAGCTGCTGCTTGTTTTCAAAGTAATGGTGGATCAGGGCCGCATCTACGCCGGCTTCGGCTGCGATGGCACGCATTGAGGCACCTGCAAACCCTTTGGCCGCGAAGGCATGTCGGGCAGCCGTGATGATCTGGCCGCGGGTGTCCTGGTTGCCTGGGCGCCGGCCAATTTTCGGCTCTCGCTGGGCGGCCACAGTTCCTCCTCGACGCAGGTCTTCAGACATCGATTCCCGCGGATTCCAAGTCTGACAGGTCCCCCAGTGCGCTCCGGTAGCGTTGAGCGCCGTGCGGACCCAACGAGCGTCCCGATGATCGACGCGCTGGCATACGTCGTGGTGGCGCTCGCCGGTGTGGCCGTCATCTGGGGGCTGGTGACCGCAGCGGCCAACAAGCCACCCGGCAAGGCACAGCTGCTGTTCGCCGCGGGCGTCGAGGTTGTCACTGTTGTCCAGTCGATCATCGCCGCTGTCAAGTTGGCTGCTGGCTTTCGTCCGGTCGAAGTGGCGACCACGATTGGCTATCTGATCGGCATCGTGATCCTGATTCCGATTGCCTGGGTGTGGGCCAATGTTGAACGTAACCGCTTCTCGGGCGTCGTGCTGGCCGTCGCGGCACTCGGGGTCCTCGCCATGACCCTTCGTTTGCTCGTGCTTTGGACGCCGGCCGCATGACTGGTGGCCCGACGCAGCCGACGGGCTCCACCGTTCGCAAGACCAATAGCGGCGCGGGCCGGGCACTCGTAGCCGTTTACGGCATCTTCGCTATCGCGGCAACCGCTCGGGCGGGCGTCCAGCTCATTACGAAGTTCGAGCAGGCGCCACTGGCCTACCTACTGTCCGCACTTGCGGGGCTGATCTATATCGTCGCAACGATCACCCTGGCGCGCGGCACGCGGGCCTCGCGCCGACTGGCTTTGATAGCGATCATCATCGAGCTCGTTGGCGTGGTGGTGGTCGGTACCCTCAGCGTCGTCGAACCGGAGGCGTTCCCGCGCGCCACGGTGTGGTCGGTGTACGGGATCGGCTACGGCTTCGTGCCGCTGGTTCTGCCGATCCTTGGACTGGCTTGGCTGTGGTATACCCGGCCGGTCACTCCCTAAGTACAAGATCGTCAGGCGCGAAGACCCGTAGCTCAACATCGTTGGCAAAGTGCACCGGCCATATCGAGACGCCGAGGTAGTCGGCTGCCGCGGTAAGGCCGCGGCCCCAGCTCCGATCTGCGTTATCCATTGGGTTGCGGCCGGGTCTGGTCAGCAGAAAGGCAACGGATCCGCCGGCACCGTTTCGGCCGACGATGTGCTGGCACATTTCCAGCAGTGGACCGCACAGTGTGGAATCCACTCTGCGAGGGATGTCCTCGATCTGGGTGAGCTGTGCGGCCATCATGGTCGTCGGGTTGGATGAAAGCGATCCAGAGTCGGGGTTGGCCGAAGCCGAGTGGGCCCATAAGAGCCCGCCAGTGCAGGTACAGATCTTCAGCGTTGCGGATGGGAGGCATTTCGTGCGGAGGTCGCAGGGTTGGAATATTAGTCATGAGCGCCACGGTGTCGCGGCCGTGGCCACCCGCGCATTCCACGTGCTGCGCTATCCCCAGAATCTGTGGATATCCAGCTCGATGCGGCCTAGCCGGTGGCACGCACCAGGTCGGCATACTCAGGATGCCGTTGCATCCAGCCCCTGATAAACGGACAGAGTGGACGCACGTATAGGCCGCGGTCCTGTGCGTCGTCCAGGGCATACCGTGCGATGGCGCTCCCCACTCCTTGACCCTCATACTTCTCGGCCACCACGGTGTGAAGGAAGATGATGGTGTCGTCGGTTAGCTCGTATTGGGAGACACCGGCGAGCGCGCCGTCGATTCGGGCCTCATATCGGCTCCCCATAGAGTTGTCGGCGACTGTCACGCTCATAGTCGTCAACTGTGCCAGAAACACCTGGAAGAGTTTCGATCGGTCCGCATGGGTTACTACTTGGGTAGACCGACAGCCAAACCGTGTGTAGAGGCGAAGCCGAGCCGCACAACGACCCGAGATGCCGAACGAATCTCGGCCTCGGCCGAGCTCAAGGCTCACGGCTATGCTGCTGATCAAGGCGGGCAACCCAGCTGCTCGCGAGCGGAGAGATGTGAAGTACAACGAGGGTGCGCAGCTCGATCCGTCGCAGATGGGCGGCGGTCGGGGAAGAGGCGGGAAGGTTGCAATCGGCGGTGGAGCCGGCCTGATTGTTTTGCTGATCGCCCTGTTGTTCGGCATCAACCCGGGCGACATCCTCGGCGGGGCTCCGCAGGCCGGGCCGGAGCAATCTGAAAACCCTAGTCAGTTCGCCCAATGCACTCGAGGCTCAGATATCAACACCGACCGCGATTGCCGGTTTGTCGCGTACACGAACTCGATCCAGGATTACTGGAAGGACAATCTTCAGGGCTACCAAACGATCCAGGTCGTCACGTTCACAGATAGCGTCAACACGGCGTGCGGCCATGCGACTTCAGCAGTCGGACCCTTCTACTGTCCAGCTGACACCACGGTCTACCTCGATCTCGGATTCTTCGACCAGTTGATGAGCCAGCTTGGGGCGCAGGGCGGCGACGCTGCCGAGGCGTACGTCCTGGCCCATGAATTCGGCCATCACGTCCAGAACCTGGTCGGCACCATGCAGCGGGTGCAGAGCACCGGGCAAAGGACGGGACCCACGTCGCCTGCAGTCCGACTAGAGCTGCAGGCCGACTGCTACGCCGGCGTATGGTTCAGGCACGCCACAGCGGATCCCCAGAGTCCGATCAGTGAAGTCACCGAAGAAGATCTCCGCAGAGCCGTGGATGCGGCGCAGGCGGTTGGCGACGACCGGATCCAAGAGAAGATGCAGGGCCAGGTCTCCCCGGAGACCTGGACCCACGGTTCAGCCGCAATGCGGCGTGAATGGCTCGCCCAGGGCTTCAACACCGGTGACCCGAATAAGTGCGACACCTTCGCCCGGGACGCCCTCAACTGAGTTCAGCACCAACCTCCCCGCAGCTCGTCAGAACGAGGGGACGGTGAAAGCCAATCAGTTGCAGGTCACTCCAGTGGCATGTATCGGGCAATAGCCGAAGGGGTTCTTGTCCAGGTACTGCTGGTGGTAATCCTCCGCATAGTAGAACTCGCCGGCAGGCGCGATCTCGGTGGTGATACGCCCATAGCCGGCCCGATTGAACGCCGTTTGGAACTCATCGCGTAGCCGCTCAGCCGTCGCCTGCTGCTCCGGTGAGGTGGTGTAAATCGCCGACCGGTACTGCGTCCCGACATCGTTGCCCTGCCGCATCCCCTGCGTCGGGTCATGGTCTTCGAAGAAGATCTTGAGCAGCTTCTCGTAGCTGATCTTGGCAGGGTCGTAGCTGACCTTCACGATCTCTGTGTGGCCGGTACGAGCGCTGCAGACCTCCTCGTACGTGGGGTTGGGCGTGAAGCCACCCGCATAGCCGACGGCGGTATTGGTGACTCCTGGCGTGTTCCAGAACAACTTCTCGGCGCCCCAGAAGCAACCGAGGGCAAAGTAGGCCACCTCGGAACCTTCTGGCACCTTCTGGACCGGGATTCCGAAGATGTCGTGGAAAGTGGGATTGACCAGAATGGACGAGCTCCGGCCTGGGAGCGCCTTCTCGGGCTCAACGAGGGTTGTCTTCGTGCGCGAGAACAACATGTGATTCAGTCTGCCTTTCTGCGCTGCCGTTTGGAACGGTCACGCACTTGTCCAACGCTGACCCACCCTCGACATGTTCCAGCGCGATGCGCGAGCGCCGAAAAGTGGGGCCGCGTACGCTGGCCTCTTGTGACAGCTACGCACGGCTTCTCAACACGGGCGATCCATGCCGGGCAGGATCCGGACTCTGCAGTCGGCTCGGTGGTGCCGCCGATCTACGCCACATCGACATTTATTCAGGACAAGGTGGGAGAGGCGCGTGGCGGCTACGAATACTCGCGCTCCTCG
>JAICEV010000011.1 GCA_025923975.1 Propionibacteriaceae bacterium | reverse complement strand
GCGACGCGGTCACGGGCCTCCTGGCGGTTCTGGGCGAGCAAGATCAGCGGAGCCGCGTAAGAAGCCTGGAGCGACAAGATCAGGGTCAGGAAAATGAACGGATATTCGTCGAAGCGGGGTCGCGGTGGGCCCCACGGCAAATTCCAGAGCACCCACAGCACGATCACCACGGTCATTCCGAACAAGAACCGCGCCGTGCCCATGAATCGGGCAAAGGCCTCGGCGAACTTGCCGAAGGCGTCCCGATCCACCTTGATCGTCGGAATCGTTGATCGCTTACGCCGGCCGGGGATGTTCAGCCGCTCGGCCTCCCGTACGGCCCTAGCCATCTGTGATCACTCCTGTGTCCGGCGACTTGTGCGCCGATACCGCATCGAGCTCGATGCCGCGCCAGTCCTCAGGCAACATGTGATCAAGTACGTCGTCCACCGTGATCGCTCCGATCAACCGATGATCAGCATCGACAACAGGAGCGTTCACCAGGTTGTATGTCGCAAAGTAGCGGCTGACTTCATGCAGGTTCGCTTGGTCGGTCAGGGTCTCCAACTCGGTATCGACCAGGCCCGAAACTAGTGTCGAGGGCGGCTCTCGGAGTAGCCGTTGGAAGTGAACGGCGCCAACGAAGCGACCGGTAGGAGTTTCCAAGGGTGGCCGACAGACGTAGACCATGCAAGCCAGGGCGGGCGTCAGCTCTGCATCGCGAACCCGTGCCAGGGCATCGGCGACTGTCGCATCCGGCGGCAAGATCACCGGCTCGGGGGTCATCATCCCGCCAGCTGTGGACTCGGCGTAGCTGAGCAGTCGCCGAACATCTTTCGCCTCCTCGGGCTCCATGCGCTCAAGCAGCACCTGAGCCATCTCCGGGGCGAGCTCGGCGATCAAGTCGGCGGCATCGTCTGGATCCATTTCCTCCAAGATGTCCGCGGCGCGCTCGGTGTCGAGCTCGGAGATCAACTGGACCTGTTCGTCCTCCGGCAACTCCTCCAACGCGTCAGCCAACTTGTGATCATCAAGTGCCGAGGCAACCTCAGCTCGTCGCTCACGCGACATTTCATGCAGTTCGCGAGCAATGTCGGCGGCCTTCATGTCTTCCATCTGGGCCAGCAGCTGGTCGGTACCCCGACGTTGATCGAAGCCCAAGAGCGTGATCTCGGACCAGTCCACGATCGTGACATGGCCTCGCCTGCCGAATCTCCGACGGCTTCCGGCTTCCCGTAGCGCCACCTGCGAGAGTTCCCAATCGTGAGAACGCACCGGTTGCATTGCTACGTCGAAGATCACCGACGGAGCCGGCTGGTCGATGCGTTCCACGGTCAAGTCGAACAGGTCGTCGATCACCAACAGTTCGGATTCGCGGCGTTCGAAGCGGCGGGTGTTGACCACGCCGGAGATGACCACCGCAAACCCGTCGATGCTGCGCACTCGGGCCATCGGGATGAAGATCCGATGACGTGCGAACAGCTCGACCACAAGACCCTTCACCCGGGGTGCCCGTCCGGCGGCTCGGCGCTGCACGACAACATCGCGCACCTTTCCCACCTGGTCCCCGGCGCTGTCGAGGACTGGCAGGCCCCGGATGCGCGAGATGAAGACCGAAGTCGCGCTCGCTGCCACGCTTCGATTATCACAGCCTGACGCGGATCCCCACGGAGCCGCGAGCGTCGACATTGCGCAGGCGGCTCCAAAATTCAGCCGTGGACGGCCACTCAAACTGACAAGTCGGTAGGCGAATGAGTTTAGGAAGACTCTTACACGAGAGGCCTTCTGAGCCAGCTAGGGTCGGGGATATGGCGGCAGCCACTGGGATCAGCTTCAAGGATTTGTGCATCGACGCTGTCAACCCGGAGGTGCTTGCGACCTTCTGGGCATCGGCGCTCGGGCTGCGGGCCGAGCCGAGTAGCGACGACTTCAGGCTGGTTGACGATGTTCCCGAGCACACGCTTTGGGTCAACAAGGTGCCCGAGCCGAGAACGGTGAAGCAGCGCGTCCACCTCGACGTTGACGTGTCGGCAGTGTCTGACCTCACTGATCTTGGCGCGGTGATCATCGATGAGACGCAATCATGGACGGTACTTGCCGACCCCGAGGGGGGCGAGCTCTGCGCCTTCGTCCGAAAGCCCGAGTCATTGTCGAACTATCGGGTGTATGAGGTTGTTGTCGACGCTGCAGATCCCATTTCCATCTCGTCCTGGTGGGCGGAGCGCTACGCCGCCAACGTCTGTCATGATCAGGATCGAGCCTTCTCCTGGATCGATCAGGCTCCAGGAATGCCGTGGGCCATGGTGTTCCAATGGGTTCCCGAGCCCAAAACAGTGAAGAATCGCATGCACTGGGATATCTGGGGTGAGACCGATGATCTCCTGGCAGCCGGTGCTCGCCTGATCCGTAAACGCGACGACGAGATTGGCTGGGATGTGTTAGCCGATCCGGAGGGCAACGAATTCTGCGTGTTCACCAGGCACGAGATCTGAGAAATCTAGGGACGGCCCAGCCAGATACCCGACGAGTAGATTGGGGAGCGGACTTCAGGAGGACACCATGGCCATGTCGCCGCGGCAGTTCGGCTCAGTTTTTGAGCTGCAGTTCCCCCAGTCAGTTGGGATCTACGGCAGCTACGCCGACGCGCAGAAGGCGGTCGACTTCCTGGCGGACCAGAAGTTCGAGGTGCAGAACCTGGCCATCGTTGGTACCGATCTGAAGTCGGTAGAGCGAGTACTTGGTAGGCGCAACTGGGGGACCGTGATTACTCAGGGCTTGCAGTCCGGCATCTCGACAGGCCTGCTCGTCGGACTCGTGACGTTGATCTTCACCAGGCCGTCCAGCATTCTGCTGCTGCTACTGGTTTCCCTGGCGATCGGCGTCGCACTCGGCATCGGGTTCAACGCGGCGGTATACGCGATGAGCCGTGGCCGCCGGGACTTCACATCGGTGACCCAGACAATCGCCACGAAATATGAAGTGCTCTGCGAGCACAAGGTTGCCGCTCAGGCGCGCGAGATGCTGCAAGGAATGCCCGGCGCCCGCGCGGCGCAGTTTGAATAGAGGCTGCGCTCGCGCACGGGCCCTGTGGCCGACTCCTTCGTCGTTCTTCACGAAGCGGCATGAGTTGAGTGCTCGACTCACTTGGCACGGGCGGCTTCGCTCATCACTCCTGCAGTCGTCGGCGGGCCCTCCGACGCTCGCGACGCGGGTTGAAAGTCGCTCGCGGGCCCGACTACAGACTTTCCCAGACGGCTGACATCCAGGCTTCGACGTCGGCGCTGCTTCGGGGGAGCCTGGCCGTCAGATTCTCATTGCCTGCTGCAGTAATCAGGATGTCGTCCTCAATCCTCACCCCGATGCCCCGGAGACTCTTCGGAACCAGCTCATCGTCAGGCTTGAAGTACAGCCCTGGCTCGACTGTGATGATCATGCCCGGCTGAAGGATTCCCTCTCGATAGTTCTCGATCCGCGCTTGTGCGCAATCGTGCACGTCGATGCCGAGGTGATGTGAGGTGCCGTGCACCATCCAGCGCCGATGCTGGCCGCCCTGATCACCAAGTGACTCCGCCACGCTGACAGGCAGCAGACCCCAGGTGTCCAGGTGTCGAGCGATCACTGCGACCGCTGCCTTGTGTACCTCAGAGAACTTTGCCCCTGGCCGCGCCGCGGCAATCCCCGCCTGCTGTGCCTCGAAGACGGCGTCGTAGACCATCCGCTGTTCGTTGCTGAAGGTCCCGCTGATCGGCAGCGTACGCGTGACATCTGCTGTGTAGAGCGAATCGAGCTCGATGCCGGCGTCGAGGAGAAGCATCTCGCCTTCGCGGAGTTCACCATCGTTGCGGATCCAGTGCAGAGTGCAGGCATGCTCGCCTGCGGCAGCGATGGTGTCGTAGCCGACAGCATTGCCGACATGACGAGCGTGCAGGCCGAAGATGCCCTCAATCCAGCGTTCGCCGCGACCACGGCGGACAGCCTCAGGAATCCCTGCTACTACGGCCTCGAATGCCGCTGCCGTCTGCTGGCAGGCTTCTCGCATCTGATCAATTTCAAACCTGTCCTTGATCAGCCGCAGCTCGCTGAGAGCGACAGCAAACTCATGATCGGTCTCGGCGATCGCCGAGTGTTCTTGATCAACTTCTAGGGCCGGCCGCGAACTGTGGATCTCCTCGACTACATCTCGGATCTCATGATCGAGATCGACTGCAAGGATCCGCATCGAGACGGTGTCGCCGTCCTTGCGCAGGTGTTCAGGCAGTTCTGAGATCGCTGCGCACGGAATGTCACAAAGCGCGCTCAACTCCTGCAGTGATGGCCGGCGGCCCACCCACAGCTCACCGAATCGACTGTCGGCGTAGAACTCCTCGGAGTCGCGCGGAGCACGCGGCTTGAAATAGAGCGTGGCGTCATGACCGGAGTCTGTCGGCTCCAGCACCAGCACGGCGTCCGGCTCGCGATCCGTCCCGAGACCGGTCAGATGGGCGAACGCCGAGTGCGGGCGGAACCGGTAGTCGGTGTCATTCGAGCGGACCTTGAGCCCGCCCGCGGGAATGATGAGCCGCTCACCGGGAAATTGAGCGCTGACTCGTTCACGGCGCCGCCGAGCCCAGACGGCGGCCGGAAGCTGATCCGGAAGACGTCGCGGGTAGGGCGCCCAGCCTTCAACGATGAACTTCTTGAAGGCATCCGAGAACGGGATCTGACGGTTCGGCAACTCGGGGCGACGATCGCTCACGCGTGCCATTCTCGCACTCGGTCACCGCTGAAATCTGAATGCTCTTTCGACGCGCAGGCCACGCGGCAGCCAGCGAGAAAGCTTAGCTGAGCGATACCGTGAACCGCATGCCGACGCGTCTCTTCCTGGTCCGACATGGCGAGACCGAGTGGAGTCGGTCGGGCCAGCACACATCGATCACCGACTTGCCGCTCACCGATAACGGCAAGCGGCTGGCCAGCGCCCTCAAGGGCCACCTGTCACCCCAAGACTTCCAGCTGATCCTGAGCAGCCCTCGGAGGCGGGCCCAGGAGACCGCGGAGCTGGCTGGGTTCGTTGCTGACTACGAACCGCAGATCGACAATGATCTTGCTGAATGGTTCTACGGTGACTATGAGGGCAAGACCAGCCGGGAGATCTGGAAGACGGTTCCGGGATGGACGATCTGGAACGGTGAGGTTCCGGGTGGAGAGACGGCTGCGGAGGTTGCCAGCCGGCTCGACCGAGTGGTTGCTCGGGTTCGCGAATCGGGCGTCGACCAAGCAATCTGCTTCGGTCACGGCCATGCGCTCCGGGCGCTGACTATGCGCTGGCTCGGGTTCGATCTCACACTTGGCGTGCACTTTCCGCTCGACACTGGCACGGTCTCGGTACTCGGTGAAGACAAAGAGGAGCCCGCCCTCGAACGGTGGAACGCCCGCCCCTGAGCCGAAGCAGCAAACCGGGACGTTAGTCACCTCGTGCGTCGAAGCGACCCTGATCCCCGTTGTGTGGGGGGACGTCCTGGCCGTTGTGCGCGCAAACGACCCTGATTTGGTGCTATTTGCCGACGTCCTGGCCGTTGTGCGCGGAAACGACCCTGATTTGGTGCTATTTGCCGACGTCTGGGTGCCTGTGCGCGGAAACGACCCGAGATCCGGAGATCTGAAAAGCAATCAGTAGGGTTATGCCGCGGGCGCGCCAGCGTCCGAGTGTGCTCAAGGAGGATGAGGGCGATCAGGGCCGACAAGAGTGCGCAGCTGCGCCTGCTGGATTTGCAGACTGTTGACACAACCCTCGCCCAGCTGAACCATCGACGCCAGGTGCTGCCGCAGCATGCCATGATTAGCAAACTCCGCGCGGAGCGAGCGGCGTTGGCGTCAGATCTCGTGGCGGCTGACACCAGAGTCTCCGATCTCGAGATGGAGCAGGCCAAGGCGGAGACGGACCTTGAGCCGGTCCGGCAGCGGCTCAGCCGAAACCAGACCCGGATCGCAAACGGTGCCGTAGCGGACCCGAAGGCGCTCTCCTCGATGGTGGAGGAGGTCGACCACCTCAAGAAGCGGATCAGCGACCTTGAGGATGCCGAGCTGGAAGTAATGGAACAACTGGAGGCGGCAATGTCCGGGCGGGAAAAACTGCGTGCCCGGGCTGAGCAGATCGACGCGGATCTTGCGGAGGCCATCGCCGACCGCGATCGGCACCTCGCTGCACTCGATGCCGAGATTAGCGAACTGCGGGAGCAGCGAGCTGAGATCGGGCCGTTGATACCCAGCGATTTGCTGGCTCTCTATGACAAGATCGGTGCCACTCATGGCGGAGTCGGCGCTGCCGAGCTGCGAGCTCGCCGCTGCACAGGCTGCCAGCTCGAAGTCAACGCGGCCGAGCTGCGGGCCTTTTCCGCTGCCGCGGAGGACGAGGTGCTGCGCTGCGAGGAGTGCGGCCGGATTCTGATCCGCACGGCGCAGTCGGGTTTGTGATGGCCAAACCACCCAGGACACAAAGTGGACCCGGCTTCTTCGATGACATCGATGGAGCGGAGCTGCCGAGATCTGGCCGCCAGCTGATCGTTGAGGCCGATGGCGGATCGCGCGGTAATCCGGGACCAGCAGCATACGGAGCCGTGGTGCGCGACGCACAAACGTCGAGAGTGCTGGCGGCCGAAGGCATGCCGATCGGACGGGCCACGAACAATGTTGCGGAGTACCGCGGCCTGATTGCCGGACTTGAGATGGCCCGCGAGCTCGATCCCGCAGCCGCCCTCGAGGTGCGAATGGATTCCAAGCTGGTGATCGAGCAGATGGCCGGCCGGTGGAAGATAAAGCACGCTGACATGAAGCCGCTGGCGCTTCAGGCAGCTCGACTGCGACCAGCGACAGTGACCTGGACCTGGGTGCCGCGCGAACGCAATAAAGCAGCCGACACCTTGGTCAACCGCGCGTTGGATGGCGATCCGGTCCGCCGGCAGTACCTGGTCGACCGGCCCGGCTAACTGACCGACCGGTCGGAACCGGATCGCGAGCCGCCGTGTTGAGGAGGAGCAAGGCGACATGCTTTTGGTCGCCGAGCGACGACGAAGTAGGCGGCCACAAGGCGCGATCCGCGCTCGCGATGTTCGCGCCGCCGATGTGCAGGAGGAGCCGACGAAATGCGTCGAGAAGAGAGCTAACTCCCGACACAGTCGTCTCGTCGGATCCGACGAAGACGGCGGCTCCCCGGCGAACTCGCAGCGAGCGGAGCGAGCCATCGGACAGAGCGAGCTTGGCGAGCGAGGCATCAAGCACGACTAGGCTGCGATCATGCCCGCCCCCAAGCTCGGACTGCCGCCAGTCGTGCCCGAGGAGCTGGCGAAGGGCCTAGCGGCTATTCGGGAAACCGCCGCTGTGCCGTCCGATTTTCCGGTCGAGGTGCACGCAGCCGCGCAGCAGGCGGCCGCTGAGCCGATCATTCCTGATCTTGATCGCACCGATCTGGAATTGATCACGATTGATCCGGCTGGTTCTCGTGATCTTGATCAGGCGTTGCACATCGGCCGCGGCCTCAGTGGGGAATTCGTGATCTCCTACGCGATCGCTGATCTGGCCGCTTTCGTCCGACCAGGCGGTCCAATCGATCTTGAGGCGCACCGGCGGGGAACAACGCTCTATGGGCCCGACTGTCGCACTCCGCTGCACCCGCCAGTACTCAGCGAAGGAGCGGCCAGCCTGCTGCCGAATGAAGTCCGACCAGCTCTGCTCTGGACGATCACACTGGACCATCGAGGTCAGATGCTTGCTGCGGAGGTGGCACGGGCCACTGTCCGTAGCCGCGCCCAGCTCAGCTACAGCGAGGCCCAGGCGGAGATCGACAGCAGCACGCCCCGGGAGACGCTCGGTCTACTGAAGCTGGTGGGCCAATGGCGTGAGATTCGGGAACGTGATCGCGGTGGAGTGAGTCTAAAGATTCCGGAGCAAGAGATCCATCCTCAGGGAAACGGCTGGACTCTGCGGTTCCGGGCCCCCGAGCCCGTCGAGGGGTGGAACGCGCAGATCTCAATGCTGGCTGGGATGGCCGCCGCACACATCATGCTGTACGGCCAGGTCGGCATTTTGCGGACTATGCCACCAGCGGATTCCTACTCCTTGCGACGGCTGCGCCAGGTCGCTAAGGCGCTTCGGATCGTCTGGCCTCCGGAGATGGACTATCCCGACTTCGTGCGTACGCTCACCCCGACCCGACCGGATCAGGCGGCGATGCTCAATGCGTCGACAAGATTGTTTCGGGGTGCCGGTTATCGAAGCTTCAGTGGCGGCATTCCGGAAGCCGCCGACCATGCCGCGATCGCCAGCGACTATGCCCACACCACAGCCCCACTGCGACGCCTTGTCGATCGCTACACCGGCGAGATCTGCGTCGCCCTGTGTGCGGATCAGCCGGTCCCAGCCTGGGTCTTCCGTGATCTCGACGGGCTCCCCGAGCAGATGGCAGCAGCGGAACGACGCTCCAAGAAGTACGAGCGAGCGATCATCGATCTACTCGAAGTGCACCTGCTGTCCAACCGGGTCGGCCAGACGTTCACCGGCACCGTGGTCGAAGTCGATCGGGACAAGCAACGCGGCACCGTGATGATCGAAGAGCCGGCCGTCGAAGGACGCGTAATCGGGGATCGGCTACGCCTCGGGCAGGAGGTTCTGGTCCGGCTGACATCCGCCAGCTATGACGTAGGCGCGGTGGCTTTCGAGGTCGCGCGGACGATCAGCGGCCCATTTGACGCTTCGCCGCCGCCACCACCGCCTCCGGAGTGAACCCGAACTTCGACTGCAGTGCCTTGAGTGGGGCCGAAGCTCCGAAGGTACTCATAGCGATGATCTCGCCCGTCGTACCGGCCCACCGATGCCACCCGAATGAGGAGGCCTGCTCGATAACGACCCGGGCAGTCACGTCAGTAGGCAGCACACTTTCCCGATACTCGTCGGTCTGCCGGTCGAACAGCTCCCACGAAGGCATGCTCACGACACGTGCCTTGATTCCCTCGTCGGCCAGCTGCTCGTACGCGGAGACGGCGAGCGCAACCTCACTCCCGGTGGCGATCAAGATCACCTCGGGCGTCTCATTCGGATCGCCAGCTAGCACGTACGCACCCTTGGCCAGCCCGCTCGCTGAGGCGTACTTGCTGCGGTCCAGTGTTGGCAGGGCCTGCCGCGACAAGATCAGCGCAACCGGGTCGTGCCGCAGTGGCATGATCACCCGCCACATCTCGACAACCTCATTGGCATCGGCTGGGCGGATCTCGATCATGCCTGGCATTGCTCGGAGCGAGGCCAGCTGCTCCACCGGCTGGTGCGTAGGGCCGTCCTCACCCACCCCGATGGAGTCGTGAGTGAAGACATGGATGACCGGTAGCTCCATCAGCGCCGACAGTCGCAAGGCTCCCCGCTGGAAGTCAGAGAAGATCAAGAATCCGGCCTGGTAGGGCCTGATCTTGCTGAGTGCCAGCCCATTCGTAACAGCCCCGGCGGCATGCTCGCGGACACCGAAGTGCAGGTTCCGGCCGGCCCGGTTGTCCGGCTCAAAGTCGCCGGCGCCCTCGAAGGTCAGACGCGACTTGTTGGATGGCGCGAGATCCGATGAACCGCCGATCAACCATGGCACGCGCTGAGCGACGATGTTCAGCACCTTCTGGTTGGTGTCCCGGCCGGCCGCGCCCTTCGGATCCGCTGGATACTCCGGGAGATCAGCATCCCAGTCCTCGGGCAGCTGACGACGTTGCATCATGTCCAGCTGGTCGGCGAGCTCCGGGTATTCCTCGCTGTACCGGGCGAAGAGTTCGTCCCACGCAACGCGCAATTCAGCTCCACGGTTGCCGAGGTCGGCGAAGTGACTACGGACCTTGTCGGGAACGAGGAAGCTTTCCTCCTCGGGCCAGCCATAGAAGCGCTTGGCACCGCGGATCTCATCGACGCCCAAGGGCTCACCGTGCGCGGAGTGGCTGCCCTGCTTGGTTGGGGCGCCGTAGCCGATGATGCTTTGGACGATGATCATGGTCGGCCGGTCCTGCTCCGCCTTGAATGCGTCGAGCGCATTGGTCAGCGCGTCAAGATCATTGGCGTCGTCGACGTGCTGGATCGCCCAGCCATAGCCCTCGAAACGCCGGGCGACGTCCTCGGTGAAGGCCAGATCGGTGCTGCCTTCGATGGTGATCTTGTTGCTGTCGTAGAGCCAGCACAGGTTGGAGAGCTGCTGATGCCCCGCTAGCGAGGCTGCCTCGGCGCCGATACCTTCCATCAAGCAGCCGTCACCAGCGATCGCATACACGTCGTAGTCGAAGAGGTCGTAGCCGGGTCTGTTGAACGTGGCCGCCTGCCACTTGCCGGCGATCGCCATCCCGACGCTGGTCGCGATGCCAGTGCCCAGTGGTCCCGTGGTGCATTCGACGCCGGCAGTCCAGCGATATTCCGGATGGCCCGGACACTTGGAGTCGAGCTGCCGGAACTTCTTCAAGTCGTCGAGTGGGACGGCCAGCTCGCCGAGGACCTCGTACTGAGGATTGACCGACTTGACGCCCGCCAGATAAAGCATCGAATAGAGCAAGGTCGAGGCATGACCGGCGGACAAGACGAAGCGATCCCGATTGCTCCAGATTGGATGGTCAGGGTCGAAGCGCATTTTCTGCCAGACCGCATACATCACCGGCGCGAGTGCCATGGGGGTGCCAGGATGCCCGGAATTGGCGGCCTGCACGGCGTCCATGCAGAGCGTACGGATCGTGTCGATCGCGAGCTTTTCGATGGGATCGCTTTCCAGGGCTGGGAAGTCTGTGGCGGTCTGGGTCATGGTCAACCTTCCTCGGTGCACGACCCGCATCTTCAGGTCGCGGTCAATCGGTCGTCGTAGGCGGACAGGCCTGCCTGAATGCACGCTATCGCCCACGACACTCCGCGGGAAGAATGGCCGTCCATCATGAGGCGATGCGGGAAGGCGGACGAGTCGGTCGATAAGCCGGATTCTGTCTCGGCCGTTGCCGGCCGGGGCGATCATCCATCTGCGACCGCTGTTGCCAGCGGCCTGGTGCGATCTACCCGGAGGCTCGAGCGAGCAGCCCTCCAGCGCCTCCGCAGACGCGCGGACGCGTCCTTTTGATCTTGCTCCAGGTGGGGTTTACCGAGCCATCCCAGTCACCTGGGATGCTGGTGGTCTCTTACACCGCCGTTTCACCCTTACCTCCGTGACAATGAGATGGCTGGCATCTCACTGGTTAGAGGCGGTCTGCTTTCTGTGGCACTGTCCCGCGGGTCGCCCCGGGTGGGTGTTACCCACCACCTTGCTCTGTGGAGTCCGGACTTTCCTCAACGGCGCATGCGCCGCCGCGATCGCCTGACCGACTCGTCCACCCTCCAGCCTAGCTAGTAACGCTAGGGACGCGTGAGGACTTCCGCACCGTCCTCGGTGACCACCAAGGTGTGCTCGAACTGGGCACATCGACTTCCGTCAGCGGTGAGCACCGTCCAGCCGTCGTCCCACATGTACCAGTCGCCGCTTCCGAGGGTGATCATCGGCTCGATCGTGAATGTCATTCCTGGCCTGATCACGGTGTCATAGGCCGGCTCGTCGTAGTGCGGGATCACCAAGCCGGAATGGAAGGTGGTGTGTACGCCGTGTCCGGTGTAGTCGCGTACCACGCCGTAGCCGTAGCGCTTGGCGTAGCTCTCGATCACCCGGCCGATGACGTTGACCTGGCGTCCGGGCCTTACGGCCTTGATCGCGCGTACTAGCGCCTCATGGGTCCGTTCGGTGAGCAGCCGGCTTGGCTCATCGACCTCGCCGCAGAAGAAGGTTGCGCAGGTGTCTCCGTGTACTCCGTTGACATAGGCGGTGACATCGATCTTGACGATGTCGCCATCCTCGAGCGGGCGGGCATCGGGGATGCCGTGACAGATGACCTCATTGACAGACGTGCAGCAGGACTTCGGGAATCCGCGATAGCCAAGGGTGGAGGGATACGCTCCGTGGTCGATCAAGAACTCGTGGACCACTTGATCAAGATCATCTGTCGTAACGCCCGGGCTGATGATCTCGGCGGCAGCGTGCATCGCTTGTGCGGCGATCCGACCGGCGTCCCGCATCTTCTCGATAATCTCGGGCGGTTGCACGTCGTCGCCGGTATAGCGCTCGGGCGCAGCCCGGCCGACGTAGCGCGGTCGGGGAATGCTCCCTGGCACCTCGCGTAGCGGTGAGACGGTCGCTGGCTGGATGGTCACCTCGCGATCTTACGTTCCCGAAAGTGGTCAGAAGCGACATCAAATCCGGCCGAACTTATGTGGTTAATGACCACTTTCCGCGGGGTGTAGACGGGGGAGTAACGTCGAACACGGTCGTGATACGCAGCCCGAAGGAGGGTGAGATGGCGGAGGGCGATTGGTGGTTCGACCTCAAGACCCACACGGTGGTGCCGGACAACAACGACACGAAGATCACCGACCGGCTCGGGCCCTACAAGACGCGCGAGGAGGCCGAACGCGCCCTTGAGCTTGTGGAGGAGCGCAACGAGGCGTACGACAACGATCCGCGCTGGAACGACGATCTCTGATCGTTTCAGTAACCAAACTGTGCCTAGCTTTCTGGCGCTCTGCATGGGTTGCAGCAGGTGCAGGGCTGCCTGAACCTACGTGAACGTAGGTTGCGGCACCGAGTCGGCGGGCGAGAGGTCGAGGCTTTCGGCGCTCGTCGGCGCAGGGGCAGTGATGCGAACCTGAGAGGCGCCAGCGACCGGGCGGATCCACACCGGAACCCCTGTATCGAGTGCCTTCGCGGTCGCCTCCGCACGCGTCAGCGTGACAAGTGCCGGCGGTGCCGTCTCATCTTCGGTCAGCCGGACGTGGAGACGCACCTCGAAGCCCACGCGGTTGAAGCGTTCGATCCGGCCGCGGTGCGCATTGTCGAACGGGTGTGTCTCGATCTCCAGGTCGTGAGGACGTACCAGATGGCCATTAAGCATGGTTACAGGACCGAGGAAGCTCATCACGAACTCAGACGTTGGGTGGTCGTACAGCTCATCCGGAGGGCCGACCTGCTCGATACGACCCTGGTTGATCACCACAATCCGATCGGCCACGTCCAGCGCCTCCTCCTGGTCGTGGGTGACGAAGACCGTGGTGACGTGTACTTCGTCGTGGAGTCGCCGCAGCCAGGCCCGTAGTTCCTTGCGGACATTTGCATCCAGCGCACCGAAAGGCTCATCGAGCAGCAGCACGCTCGGTTCGATCGCCAGCGCTCGGGCCAGGGCCATCCGCTGTCGCTGACCGCCGGACAGTTGAGCCGGCAGCCGGTCGGCAAATTGGGAGAGGTGGACCAGCTCCAGTAGTTCCTGTACTCGGGCGGCGATCTCCTTGCGCGGACGCTTCCGGACTTTGAGTCCGAAGCCAACGTTGCCTGCGACGGTCAGGTGCCGAAAGGCTGCGTAATGTTGGAACACGAAGCCGACATTGCGCTTCTGCGCTGGCAACCCGGTGGCATTCACTCCCTCAATCTCGACCGATCCGCTGTCGGCGACTTCAAGGCCAGCAATGATCCGCAGCAGGGTTGACTTGCCACCGCCGCTTGGTCCGAGGAGTGCGGTCAGCTCACCCGTTGCAATGTCGAGATCGATGCTCTCCAGCGCTACGAAGTCAGCGAACCGCTTGCCGACACCGGCGATTTTGATGCTCATTGCGACGTCTCCCTCCGAGGTCGAAGGCTGGTTATGATGATCAAGGCGATCACGGCAATCAGGGCCAGAATGAAGGCTGCCGTGTATGCAGTGATCGAGTTCACAACACCGAACTGCTGATACCGCTCCTCCACGAGGAGCGTGGCGGTCTGGGTCCGCATGGCGACGCCGCCTGAGACGATCTTGACTGCGCCGAATTCACCAAGCGATCTGGCGAGGCTGAGCACCACACCATAAATCAATCCCCATTTGATGGCAGGTAGCGTGATGCGGACAAAGGTCTGTAGGCCTGAGGCCCCTAGGCTCCGCGCGGCCTGCTCCTGCTCGGTTCCAATCTCATGTAGCACCGGAACGAGCTCACGGATGACGAGCGGCAGGCTAACGAAAGCCGTGGCCATGATGATCCCTGGTGGGGCATAGATGACCTGTAGGCCGGCCTGTTCCAAGCTCTGGCCCAGCCAGCCGGTACGGCCGCTGTAGACCAGCACCAAGGCCAGCCCAACGACAACCGGTGAGACCGACAGCGGCAGATCCACCATTGCGTTCAGCGCCCGGCGCCCTGGGAACGTGTAGCGCACCAGCAGCAGCGAGATGCCGACACCGAAGATGGTGTTGATCACCACTGCCCAGAAAGCGGCCGAGAGGGTCAGCTGGAATGCGAAGATCACTTCTGGCTGGCGTAGGGCATCGATCACTGGAGCCAGACCGTTGGAGAAGGTCTTGGCGGCGACCAGCGCAACCGGCCAGATCACCAGAAACAACAGGTATCCAATGACGATCAGTCGTAAGGCCCAGCGCGTTACGCGGTGAGCAGCGGTGTCATGCATAGCGGGCCACCCTCCGGGAGATCACATCGAGCACGACGATCACGATCAGGGCGACGACCAGCAAGATCGAGGCCACTGCTGCCGCTTCGGTCAGCTTGTCGCCCTCAATCGAGGACATGATGCGTACCGAAGCCACCTCGGTGGAGTAGGGCAGGTTGCCGGAGAGCAACACCAGCGATCCGTACTCGCTGATTGCTCGGCAGAACGACAGCGCGGCTCCCGAGGTAATCGCCGGCGCCAAGCTAGGGAGAATCACGAGCCTGAAGGTCGTCAACCGACTGGCGCCCAGCGATGCCGCCGCTTCCTCGACCTCGTGCTCAAGCTCGAGGAGCACCGGCTGTACGGTGCGCACAATGAAGGGCAGCGTCACGAAGAGAAAGGCCAGGAATACCGCGACGCGCGTGTTTGCCCAGTTGACCCCGAGCGGACTCGACGCCCCGTACAGGCTCAGCAGTACCAGACCGGCAACGATGGTCGGCAAGGCGAATGGAATGTCGATCACGACCTCGAGCAGCCGCTTGCCACGAAACTGATCACGGACTAGTACCCAGGCGATCGCGGTACCCATGACCACGTTGACCGCAGTTACCAGCACCGCCGTACCGATGGTCAGCCTGAGCGCGGCCAGCGTCTGAGGACTACTCAGGGCATCCCAGTACGCTGACCAGCCAGCTGCGGAAGCCTGGACCAGAACTGCTGTCAGCGGGATGAGCACCAGCAGGCTGAACCAGATCAGCGCAATGCCCAGTCCGAGCCCCGAAATCGGCGTAAGACTCGTCGCGCTCTTGGCGCGCCGCAGGCGGTGTCGGTCCCCGAGGCCACCGGCGTTGGTGGCTGCGCCTGCTGGAGGAGTCGGGACAGGCTGCTGTGCCTCCTCGACGGTCCCGGGGCTTGGTGTCACTGGGACCTGCCGGTGGCCTTCTGAATCTCCGGCACCAGTCCGCCTTCGTCGAAGAACTTCGCGTTCACGGCATCCCAGCCACCCAAGTCGCTAATGGTGAACAGCTTGGGCGGCACGGGGAAGGGCTTAGCTGGGTCATTTGCACCGGCCACCTCGCCGATCGGGGTATCCGCAATAACGGGTCGGAAGCCCTTCTTCACAGACTCTTCTTGCCCAGCCTTGCTGAGCACGAAGTCCAGGTAGGCATTGGCTTTGGGATTGGCATTCTTCAGCACTGCGCCCGGATTCTCGATCTTGAGGGTGGCGTCAGGAAGGATGTAATCGAAGTCCTCACCAGACTGTCGTGCGAGGATCGCCTCGTTCTCATACGAGATCAGCACATTGGCCGAGCCGTCTAAGAAAGCGTTGGTGGCGTCGCGTCCGCTGCCCGGAAGCGCGGCCACGTGGTTGAAGAACTTGGTCAAGTACTCCCTGGCGTCAGCCTCCGTACCGCCGTTGGCGATGACCTGCTGATAGGCCGCCAGGATGTTCCAGCGCGCCGAACCAGACGACGCCGGATTGGGCGTGACGATCTTGACATCCGGCTTGACCAAGTCCGACCAATCCTTGATGCCGAGCGGGTTGCCCTTCTGGACCACGATGACAACGGCGGAGTCGGAGACAATGCCCTTGGTGGGTCCGGACTTCCAGTTCTCGTCGACCAATCCGGCCTTGACCAGGCGGGTGACATCCCCCTCAAGTGAGAAGTTCACGTAATCAGCCTTCAGGCCGTTGACCACAGCCCTGCTCTGGTCGCCTGAGGATCCGTACGACTCCTCCCAGACGACGCCCTTGCCTTCTGGAGTATCGGCGAACTTCTTCTGGATCGCGTTGTTCGCCTCTTTCGGTACTGCAAAGCCCACGAGGTGCAAGGTCGTGGTTCCCGCATCACCCGGCGCCGTGGCGGCACCGCCTACGCAACCAGTCAGCAGCAGGACTGTGGCAGCTATTGCAGACAGTGCCGCGACGGGGCGTACGCGGAGGAGTTTGCGTATGGACATGGTTGTGTCGCCTTCGGTTGAGAGGAAGAGTCCCTCTATCTCTACTAGGTCGCTAGAGAATATAGAGATCATGAGTTCGCGTTGAGACGAAGTTCCGCGATACGAGATTGTCAGGAACGGCTCCGCTACGGTGCACAGCGCGATCCCGCGATACGCTTTTTACCTCGTAAACTCCGCCGGGTGATTAGGCCGTTAACGAGAGGAGCCGTTAGTGCTGGTTTGTGATTGGGCGCGTTTGTGGAGGTGACGCGCCGACTAACGGTGGGCTGTGAGTTCGTTCACCAGTC
This sequence comes from Propionibacteriaceae bacterium, assembly GCA_025923975.1. GTDB lineage: Bacteria > Actinomycetota > Actinomycetes > Propionibacteriales > Propionibacteriaceae > Microlunatus. The sequence continues at coordinate 3,818 of JAICEV010000011.1, read as the reverse complement.
GGAGATCGATATTCCCGCGGTGTTCCAAGTCGAACCTTTGAGTGATCAGAAAGTCGACGTCGTCGATGAACGCTGGTCGCTGGAACCTGATGGGCCGACTCGGACCTACACAGATCTGTACGGCAACCTCTGCCGGCGTTTGACTGTGCCTGCAGGACGCTCAGTGATCAGCTATCGGGCAACGGTGATCGCGCCTGATGCGGTTGAGGATGTCGATGAGGACGCCCCTGAACTTACCCCTGATCAGCTGCCTGACGAGGTATTGATCTATATCCTCCCCAGCCGCTTCTGTCTGCCAGATGTGCTGGGGGCCGAGGCGTGGAGCCGCTTCGGCAGCACGCCACCCGGCTACCGCCGAGTCCAGGCGATCTGTGACTACGTGCACGGCCATCTTCAGTTCGAATATGGGGCCAGCAATCCGATGACCACAGCTGCCGATGCCCACACCAGCGGTTACGGCGTCTGCCGAGACTTCACCCACCTCGCGGTCTCGTTCTGCCGCGCGCTCAACATTCCTGCCCGCTACGTCTTCGGCTACCTGCCCGAGATCGACATCCCACCCCGCGATCTGCCGATGGATTTCGCGGCCTGGATGGAGGTCTATCTAGGTGATCGCTGGTGGACCTTTGATCCGCGGAACAACGAGCGACGCAAGGGCCGGGTACTCATCGGACGCGGTCGCGACGCCAGCGATGTCGCGATGGCCACTACCTTCGGCGCGCCGCGGCTGGATTCCATGATCGTCATCTCGCAGGAGGACGTAGAAGGCTAGTCTGACGGCATCAAGTGTGGCCGCGTCAGCTAGCGCGGAGCCCGCGTACCGTCCTGGCGAGCACGGCATCCAGTTGAGCATTGCCGATCGGCACAGCGCCGAAGAAGAATCCCCAATTCCTGCCATCGCGTACCACAATGAAGATCACGTGATCTCCCGCGACCTGAATATCTGGGCGGTCGACGGTGATCTCACTATCAATGAGCCAGCCACTCCGGCCATCAATGCTCAGGCTTTCGCTGCGGATATCGGTGCGCGTGGGCAGGTAGGGGCTGTACATATCGCCGGTGATGATGCACTGCACCAGGCTCTCGACCGTGTTCCGAGCACCGTGAACGAAGCCGTCCTTGCCGCGCAGCTGGCCAACCGCGAGCTGCGCGATCCAGGCCGGGTCTCGGCTTACCGGGAGCGTCTGCTGGATCACGTCGTAGGCGAAGCTGAAGCGTGGTTCCACCGAAGCGGGTTCGAACGTCGGTTGCTCCTCGAACGACAGATTTCCGCCGTATATCCGACCGTCGAGTGGATGACGAGCCCGCTGATTCGGGTTTCCCTTCGGACAGGGCACGCGCGGCGACGGCGTGGGTGTGGCGGACGGCGTGCTGGTCTCCCTAGGCGTGCGCGTCGGATTGGGCGAGGTGTTATCGGTGACACTCGCGGTCGAGGTGGGCAATGGGACGCCCGTCGTAGACCGGAAGTTGCCGATGACGATGACCGACGCCACGACGACGATCACCGCGGCCGCGAGTGCGCCGACGATCAGGCCGAGGCGACGCCTTCTGGATGGCTGGCTGGGCGGTTCCGCCGGTGGTGGCTCGTCCGGGAGCGAGCCGCTTGCCGGGCTCTCAGCAGGGGCGGGCCGGCGGGGGTCCTCGGTGGTAAAGGTTGACCACCTCGAACCGTCCCAGTAGCGGTATCGCCCCGGCACACCCGCAGGGTCGGGATACCAGCCGGCAACTGCCATCTGTGGCTACCAGAGCAGCGGGTCCGACCGCCCAGACATCAAGCAGGGGAGTGCAATCATCTCAGCGGCCCTCGCGCCAGCCATTGGTGATCGGCAACCTGCGATCCCGCCCGAATGCCTTGAAGCTGATCTTGGTACCGGGCGGATACTGCCGTCGTTTGTATTCCGCGCTATCGACCAGCCGGATCACTCGATCCGCCAGCTCAGGGTCAAAGCCCATTGCGACGATCTCCTCATGACCGGCGTCACCTTCCACATAGTCGTCCAGGACATCGTCGAGCAACTCGTACGGCGGCAGCGAGTCGGTGTCCTTCTGGCCCGGCCGTAGTTCAGCGCTGGGCTCCTTGGTGATCGAATTCTCTGGGATGGGCGGAGTTTCACCTCGCTGTACCGCCTGTTCGTTACGCCAGCGGGCCAGCCTCCAGACCCAGGTCTTCGGCACATCCTTGATCGGCGCATAGCCGCCGACGGCGTCGCCGTAGATAGTGCTGTAGCCAACGGCGAGCTCACTCTTATTGCCACAGGCCAGCACGATCGAGGGAGGGTGCTGGTTGGACTCGGCCATCCAGATCACGGCCCGAATCCTGGCCTGCAGGTTCTCGGCGGCAATGCCATCGAGATCGAGCATCTGGTGAAACGCGTCCACGGCAGGGGCGATCGGCACAGTCGTGAAGTGCAAACCAGTCCGCTCTGCCAGCTCGGCCGCATCGCTCTTGGAGTGTTCCGACGAATAGGCACTGGGATTGGAAATGCCATAGACATGATCGGCGCCGAGGGCGTCACAGGCCAAGGTCGCTACCAGCGTGGAGTCGATGCCACCCGACAGGCCGAGATAGACGCGCTCGACTCCGTTCTTGTGGCAGTAGTCCCGTAGGCCCATGACCAGCGCGAGATAGACCTCCGCCATTGCCTCAAGTGGTTTCGCGACCACTGGCGTGATCAACTCTGTAGGTGCGTCTCCGGCGTCGGAAATATGGTGTCGGCGGATGATCATGCCACTCTGACCGGGCTCGGCTGGTACGGTGCCTTCGGCGATCTCCGCCTGCATCGGGGCGGTGCCAGGGACAAGATCAAGATCGGCAACCACCAGTTCTTCGACGAACTGCCGGGCCCGTACCACGATGGTGCCGTCCTCGCGCGCAATCATGGTATCGCCATCGAACACCAGCTCATCTTGGCCGCCGACCAGATTGACGTAGGCAAGCGGACAGCCCGCCTCTTGGGCCCGCCGCCTAACCAGGTCGCCTCGTACGTCGTCTTTGTCCCGCTCATACGGGCTGGCGTTGATCACTGCCAACAGGCCGGCGTTCGCCTCAGCGGTCGCAGCCACCGGACCGCCGTCCTGCCACAGGTCTTCACATATCGCAATCGCGACATCGACGCCGCGAATGCGCAGTACCTGCAGTTCGTTGCCGGGCTTGAAGTAGCGGTACTCGTCGAAGACACCGTAGTTCGGCAGGTGGTGCTTCGCGTAGGAACAGATCACCTGACCCTGGTGCAGTACAGCGGCCACGTTCAGTGGATGTCCGCCCTTGGGATGGTCCGGCTCATCGGTGCGGTCGAGGTATCCAACGACGGCGACAAGATCACCAAGCCCGGCATCGAGCAGCCGGGTGGCAAGGCGGTTGATCGAGGTCCGGGAGGCCTCGACGAAGCTGCGACGCAGGGCGAGGTCCTCGACCGGGTAGCCGGTGAGCATCATCTCGGGGAAGAGCACTAGGTGTGCGCCGGCGTCAGCAGCCTGCTTCGACCAGTCCATGACGAGGTCGGCGTTGGCCGAGATATCCCCGACGGTGGCATTGACTTGGGCCATGGCGATCCGCAGATGAGGCACGGCACGAGACTACGACGCCACGCTAAGCGAGTGCATGGCCAGCCTAGTCGAATCTGAACAGATGGGCTCTTTGCAAGATCGGCTGCACCGTAACGCTGTCGTTACATCCTGGGCGGCAGACTGGGCCGCGTGGACAAGCAGACTGAGTTCGTTTTACGGGCGATTGAAGAGCGCGATGTGCGATTCGTCCGCATGTGGTTCACCGATGTTCTTGGCTTCCTGAAGTCGGTTGCGGTCGCGCCTGCCGAGCT
>JAICEV010000010.1 GCA_025923975.1 Propionibacteriaceae bacterium | reverse complement strand
GGATCGTTCGCATGGAGCGTACAGTTAGCGAGACCTAGATAATCAAGCCGTTACGATCCTTCTCGACGGAAGACGTCTCTGACTAACGACAGGCGACCAATGACCGGGACCGCTCGCGATGACGCGACTGCTGCCAGCGAACAGAACGAGTTAATCAGCTGTTTGGAGCGCGTCCAGGATAGTTTCGAACGTCGGGCCCTGTCGTCAATGGCAGAGCCGCTGATCTCGACCCCGCTCACCATGCAGCAGCTCAGGGTCTTGACCATGATCGCAATCGACCCGGAAAGGGCGACCGGTCATGAGCTCGCCGCGCAGCTGAAGGTTTCCGTGGCCACGATGTCCGGTCTAGTCGACCGACTTGTGGAGCACGGAATGGTCAGTCGAGGTGAGGACCCCAGCGACCGTCGCGTACGCCGGCTCACTGTGACGCCCGAAGGAAGTGCCACAATTCGCAGCCTGCTCAGCTCGGCCGGCACTATGCCGACTCCGGTGTTGCGGCGGCTGGCCATCGAGGACCTCCGCGCGCTCGTCCAGGGAATTCTTGCCCTCGATCGCGCCGTCCAAGACCTAGCCGAAGCAACTGCCTCGCAACATGATCATGACGACCCGATCCGCCGGAGCTAAGCGCCCCACACTGAGCAACTTCTCCTCCGGCGCCCGCTGCAACGGCATGCGGGAGGTTGTTTGAGCCCGGATCATGCAATCGCGGCTCTCGCCATCTCCTCAAACTTCGCCATCAGCGCCCGATGAGGGTGGGGCCCGTGGCTGATTCGTGCGACACCAGCATTCGCCCAATCGGCCTTTGGCGGTGCGCCGGGGAAGGCGATCAGGTTCAGCGGCAGGGGCACTTCCTTGACGATCCGCTCGACCTGCTGTGGGTCGGTGAGGCGGGGGACGAAGAAACCGCTGGCGCCCGCGTCGGCGAAGGCCTTCCCGCGCTCGATTGTTTCGTCGACCAGCGCCGAGTCTTGCGTCTCCGTCTTGAGGTACAGGTCGGTGCGAGCATTGATGAAAAACTGGTCGCCGACTGCGCGGCGGATCGCCCCGATGCGCTTCGCTTGCAACGTAAGCGGGTGCAGACCCTCACCGCCGATGACCTGGTCCTCGAAATTGCAACCGACCGCACCCGTCTCGGTCAAGCGGACGACATTGTCGGCGCCTTGGTCCGGGTCATCGGAATAGGCACTTTCGAAATCGACTGTCAGCGGCAGCTCGGTCGAGTCGGCGATGCGCTTTGCGTTCGCCAAGGCGAAATCGATCGGCACGCCCTGTCCGTCGGGCCAGCCGTTGGCGTCGGCAACCGGATGGCTGCCGGTGGCAAGTGCCTTGGCCCCGGCGCGGATGACGGCCTGGGCGCTGCCGACGTCCCAGATGTTGTAGAGGATCACCGGATCGCCCGGCACGTGCAATGCGGCGAACGCCTCGAACTTCGTAGGCATTAGCTCCCCCTTATCGAACGGCCTCGGGATTGCGCTTCAGCTGCTCGATCCGTCCTCGGACTCTGGCAGCGAGGCGCCAGTGTAGCGCGTGTGACGCTCCTGTTACTTCAGGGGTCAATAGGTTGTGGGCGCTCGTCCCTAAGGATCAGGGCCACTGGGGGCTTCCGAACTCGAGCGCACGGTGCGGGACTCTCTTGCCTTAGGAAATTCCGACCGATGCGGAGTTTTGAAGCCGCATTCTGGAGGCCAGGTATCGAAAAGCCGCCATTGGTCGGAAATTTGATATCGGGGCGACGCCACCCGCAATTTGATCATGACAAGTAGGAGGCGCCCGAACCCAAGCGCACACTGCGGGAATCTTTGCCTTAGGGCAGGATTCCGGCCGTTGCGGAGTCTTGAGGCTCAGGAGTGAGGCTCATCGGTCCCCCGCGTACGGGGCGTTCGTCAATAGCTCGACGTTCGTTGTCTCGGACCCGCGTCTCGTAGTGGGCGAAGTAGATCTTGCCGATGAGTTCACGTCGGCTGCGGACTTCGGTCTTCTCGAAGACAGCCTTCAGGTGTTCCTGACCTGTATGCGGGGAAAGCACCAGCTTCGCAGCGATCTGCGAGGTGGATCTGCCCCGCAGGACCAGGCTCGTCACTTCCTGTTCCCGCTCGGTCAATCCGTACGCCGACATGAGCAGCGGGGAGATCTGATTGGGATGCGCCGGCTCGATGATCACAGCGACCTGTCGCGAAGCCGTTGATACCAACCGAGCGGCATGGAGCGCGAGCCAGACCCCGGAGCGGGACCGAGCCCTCGGTGTGTTGGGGCGACGGACCGGGTGTTGCCGTCCATATGGGGAGTCCCGCGGCCGGGCTGGCCCTGACCCGAGTCGCCGTCGCGAGTCACGGCGACCAGCCTCAGTGGCCGCGACGCAGGCCGTCGCGCGCGGACGCGAGGCTGCCGTGGGCCTGATGCTCTCTAAGGGCAGGACTCCGCCGGTCGATCTGACCTTCCCGCTGGGCACACCGCCGGCCGCCGGTCGGCTTCGCCGTTCGCGACCGCGGGTCGTCAACGTCGCCTGCCTCGTTGCGACCGGTGCCCACGGGGAATGACCCGCGGGCGGGCGGACAACTCCGGCGCGCGAACAAATCAAACACGGAGCAATCAAACAGGCGGCACGTAGGCGAACACATCCGGGTTGGGCCCGGTCCGTCCTTTCTCGCCCCTGTCCAGCGCACTGAATCAGCTCTCCGGAGCCTGCTTCAGTGAAGCGGCCTTACGGTCTTCTGCGCCTTTGTCTCCGTACGCGGCGCTGAGCTCATCGACGCTGTCGGTAGCAACCGGCTCTGACCGACTATTGGCGTCGCCGGCACTTGAGGCAGCCGTAGTGGAGGCTTCAGCCGCCGCACCTTCGGGCCGCGGGGCCTGCTTCTGTGCCTGCTCCGCCTCCAGGCGAGCCATCAGGGTACGTGCGACGATCTGCTGCCTGGTGGTTGTGCGCTGTGAGCGTCCCCGGAATATGAAGCTGACTGCCCAGTGCAGCACCGTGGTCAACCGGTTCTTGAAGCCGATGAGGTACATGACGTGAACGCCGAGCCACATCAACCATGCGAAGAATCCGGCGAGGTGGATCTTGCCAACACTGGCTACCGCGTGGAATCGGGAGATGGTCGCCATGCTGCCCTTGTCGAAGTACTTGAAGGGCTCACCCGGCGGCTCCCCGTTGAGGCGGCGAACGATCTGGCGGGCCGCGTACTTGCCGCCCTGCATCGCGACCTGGGCGACCCCAGGCAGGTTGTTGAGGTTCATCATGTCGCCGATCACAAAGACCTCCGGGTGCCCGGGCAACGTGAGGTCATCGTTCACCTTCACCCGACCGGCCCGATCGATCTCGGCGCCGCTCTGCTCTGCGAGCTGCTTGCCAAGTGGTGATGCACTCACCCCAGCTGCCCATACCTTGCATCGGCTGGGAATCCGCCGCTCATTGCCCTCCGCGTCGATAATGTCGACGCCGAAGTTGTCGACACCGACCACCTTGGCATTGAGCACAACGTCCACGCCGATGCTCTCAAGCTGTTTCCGAGCAGCATTGGAGAGCTTGTCACCAAAGTTGCCGAGCACCGCGGGAGCGGCGTCCAAAAGAATGATCTTGGCCTTGGTCGTGTCGATCCGGCGGAAGTCTCGACGCAGCGTACGGTGGGCCAGCTCGCTGATCTGACCTGCCATCTCAACCCCAGTCGGGCCGGCGCCGACGACCACGAATGTGAGCCACTCCTCCCGCTCAGCTGGGTCATCACACAGCTCAGCGAGTTCGAAGGACCCGAATATCCGACCGCGCAACTCCAACGCATCGTCGATGCTCTTCATCCCTGGAGCCCACTCGGAAAATTGATCATTGCCGAAATATGACTGACCCGCACCAGCGGCCACGATCAAGCTGTCGTACGGCGTCACGGTGGTGCCCAGCGGACTGACCGAGGTGACCGTCTTGGCGTTGATGTCGATATCGGTGACTCGACCGAGCAACACCGTCGCATTCTTCTGGTTCTTGAGGATCTCACGGGTCGCCGGAGCGACCTCGCCTTCGGACAGGACACCGGTCGCGACCTGGTAGAGCAGCGGCTGGAACAGGTGGTGTGAGGTTCCACTGATCATGGTCACATCCACCGGAGCCTTCGCCAGAGCTTCGGTGGACCACAGACCGCCGAAGCCGGAGCCGATGATCACGACCCGATGCTTGCCCGATCCACGATCAACTGGCGCTGGGCTTGCAGGGCTTGGTGCGGGGGTTTCTACCGTCATGATTCACTCCTCGCTGTCGCCGCGCGGCCTCTGCCTAGGGCAGCTGCCCACAGAGTGCGGGAGACCGGACAACCGGTTACCGTCATCCCGCCCTTGCTCAGCAATATTCCCAGTGACAGCTCGATTAAGCCACCTTTCGCCCCGCTGTCGCCCTCGCGTCGGGCTCCTGCCGAACTCCGCTCCCCGAGTCGCTGTCGAGCGCAGATGCGGACGCAATCTCGCCGACTAGGAGCTGTGTATAGGCGCTTTGGCGGCAGACGCGGTAGCCCGCTGCGCTCGGGACTTGGCCGCGGCACGCTCGGCCTCCGGCACCACAGTCGTCGATAGCACCATCATCGAATGTGCCTCGACCCGATGAGTGGACTTCGCCCGCCACGGCCGAGCATTCGGCGGATCTACCTGTCCAGTGGTCGTATCGAGTCGCACCTGCCAGTTTTGACCGAACTCCGCCGCGGGCATGGTGAACCTGATTGGCTCGGTGTGGGCGTTGAAGAGCAGCAGGAAATGATCGTCGACGATCCGCCGGCCTACGGCGTCGAGTTCGGGAATGGCATCGCCGTTGAGGAACACCATCACAGTGCGCGCGAATCCTGAGTTCCAATCAGCTTCGTCCATTTCCGACGCATCAGGCTTGAACCACAAGATGTCGCCGAGCTCGCTGCCCCCGCCGTGTCTGGCATCACCAGCGAAGAACCGCCGACGCCGCAGTATGGGATGGGCCATACGCAGCCCAATTGCCGCTGAGGTGAATGCCAACAAGTCTTTCTGGTCGGCGTTGAGATCCCAGTTGATCCACGAAATCTCGTTGTCTTGGGCGTACACATTGTTGTTGCCGTGCTGCGTACGTCCCAGCTCGTCGCCGTGAGCCAGCATCGGCACGCCCTGACTCACCATCATGGTCGTAATGAAGTTCCGCTGCTGGCGCAACCGCAAGGCATTGACCGCGGGGTCGTCGGTCTCGCCCTCTACTCCGCAGTTCCAGGACCGGTTGTGGCTCTCGCCATCCTTGCCCCCCTCGCCGTTCGCCTCATTGTGTTTCTCGTTGTAGGACACCAGATCCCGCAATGTGAAGCCGTCATGGGCGACCACGAAGTTGATCGATGCCGTAGGACGGCGGTCCGAGTGCTCGTAGAGGTCGCTGGAGCCGGTGATCCGCGAGGCGAACTCAGCCAGCGAGGCTGGCTCTCCGCGCCAGAAGTCCCGCTCGGTGTCCCGGTACTTGCCGTTCCACTCTGACCACAGTGGCGGGAAGTTGCCCACCTGATAGCCACCATCACCCAGATCCCATGGCTCAGCAATCAGTTTGACCTGAGAGATCACCGGGTCTTGCTGGATGATGTCGAAGAACGCCGACAGCTTGTCTACTTCGTGAAACTGCCGCGCCAGCGTCGCAGCAAGATCAAATCGGAATCCGTCGACGTGCATCTCCAAAACCCAGTACCGCAACGAGTCCATGATCAGCTGCAGTACGTGCGGGTTGCGCATCAGCAAACTGTTGCCGGTGCCGGTGGTGTCGTAATAGTGCTGCTTAGCGCCATCGACCAGCCGGTAGTAGGCCGCATTGTCGATACCCCGGAAGGCGATGGTCGGTCCCAGCTCGTTTCCTTCAGCGGTGTGGTTGTAGACCACATCCAAGATCACTTCGATGTCAGCGTCGTGCAGTGACTTGACCATGGCTTTGAACTCGGTCGTCTGCTGAGCAAGATCGACACCGCTCACATAACCGTTATGGGGAGCCAGGAAGCCAATGGTGTTATAGCCCCAGTAGTTCGACAGGCCACGGTCTACCAGGTGAGTGTCATTGACGAATTGATGTACCGGCAGCAGCTCAACCGCCGTGACGCCGAGCGAGGTCAGGTGCTCGATGATCACCGGGTGGCCGATGGCTGCATAGGTTCCCCGCACGTCATCAGGAATGCCGGGATGAGTCATGGTGAGACCCTTCACGTGCATCTCGTAGATGATGCTCTCGTGGTACTGATGCCGGGGTGGTCGATCATGACCCCAATCAAAGAACGGCGTGGTGACCACGGACAGCATGGTGTGGCCCAGGGAGTTCATGTCGTTGAACTCGTACGGGGGCACGAAACGGTAGGAGAACAACGACTCATGGCCGTCGATCTGCCCACTGATGGCCTTTGCGTACGGATCCAGCAAGAATTTGGATGGGTTGCACCGATGGCCCTTGGACGGCTCGAACGGACCGTAGACCCGGTAGCCGTAGCGCTGGCCCGGCTGGATCCTTGGCAGGTAGGCATGCCAGACATTGCCGTCGACCTCGATGAGCTCGAAGCGCGTCTCCTCGCCGTCGTCGTTGATCAAGCACAGCTCGACCTTGGAGGCAACTTCTGAGAAGAGTGCGAAGTTCACCCCGGTGCCGTCGAACGTCGCACCCAGCGGGTATGGCCTGCCCGGCCACATGTCGACGCTCTGCTTCGGCACAGCTTCCATTAGTTCTGACACGACACTCTCTCCTAATCGGTAGGCCCGCGAGCCCTGGAGTATCAACGCTACGAGAATCGTCCTCAGCCATAGCAGCGAGGTCGAGCAAAATTCAAGTGCTGCTCGCGCATCGCGCTTTGGATCCGCCGCCCTCGTCGTCGCTCCAGGAGGAAAGAGCGCCTCCCTTCGCTCCTCCACCGCGCGGCGGAGCGCGATTCCGTGGCTGGTGGCTCGCTCCGCTCGCTGCATTCGCGCCCAATAGCTGCCTAGTTCCTCGTCGCTCCCGGACGGAAGAACGTGTCCACTCGCTCCTCCTCACCACGGCAGCGCGCGAAATGCGGCGCTTTGGATCCGCCGCCGTCGTCGTCGCTCCAGGAGGAAAGAGCGCCTCCCTTCGCTCCTCCTCCGCGCGGCGGGGCGCGATTCCCGACGCTCGCAGCACAATGAATCCCGTGCGACGCGAGGCCTCGGTCCTTCATCTCGATCTTGATGCCTTCTTCGCATCTGTCGAACAGCGCGACAAGCCATCGCTGCGCGGAAAGCCTGTGGTTGTCGGCGGTCTTGGCCAGCGTGGAGTAGTCGCCACCGCCTCGTACGAGGCACGTGCTTTCGGCGTACGGTCCGCCATGCCGACGCATGAGGCACGACGGCGTTGTCCGCACGCCGCGTTCCTGGTCGGTCGATTCAGCGCCTACCGCACAGCAAGCCGTCTGGTGATGGATGTCTTGCGCCGACTGTCACCGCTGGTTGAACCGCTGTCACTGGACGAGGCTTTCGTCGATCTTCGCGCGGCAACGACGGCCGTCGACTTCCGCAGACCTGGGCTGGAGCTGTTGATCAAACAGCTCAAGGACGACGTCCGAAGAACCACGGACGGATTGACCGCCTCGGTGGGTGTCGCCACCTCGAAGTTCGTTGCCAAGGTGGCGACTGAACTGGCCAAGCCGAACGGCTGGTCCATCGTCGAAGCGGGTCGGGAGCTGGACCTGCTGCGACCGATGAAGGTGAGTGTCATTCCCGGGGTCGGCCCAGTCACCCAGCAGAAGCTTCATCGCATTGGCATCGAGACGGTTGCTGATCTTCAGGGGTGCGGCTTCGACGAGTTAGTGCAGGTGATCGGGAAGACGCATGCGCAGGCTTTGGTGGATCTGGCGTATGCGCGTGACGACCGGCCGGTCGAGCCGGACCGCGAGACGAAGTCGATCTCTGTCGAGGACACCTTCGAAACTGATCTTGTCTCACGAGAGGAGCTCACCATGATCTTGCTGCGCGACGCACGCCAGGTCGCGAACCGGCTGCGAGCCGCCGGCATGTTTGCGCTCACTGTCTCGATCAAGGTCCGGCTCCATGACTTCTCTACCCTTACAAGATCGCGGACACTGCTCAGCGCGACGGATCGGGCGGACGTCATCGGCTCGGTCGCGACCTCGCTACTCGGGGCAGTCGATGCCACCGGAGGCGTACGGCTTCTTGGGGTCGGAGTTGCTGGCCTGACCGATGTGCTGCAAGAGGATCTCTTCGCCGAGGACACGGAGGAACGGCCAACTGAAGAGGTGACTGAACATCATCCGGCGCCCGCAGAACAACCTATCCGCCAGACCTGGCCACCTGGACTTGATGTCGAGCATGATCAACATGGGCGTGGCTGGGTCTGGGGGTCCGGCCTCGGACGGGTGACCGTCCGCTTCGAAACCCGGGATACGCCGCCAGGACCAGTCCGGACCTTTGCCGCCGACGACCCTGCACTACACCGAGTGGACCCGGTCTAACAGTCCGAACCGTGCGCGAGCCTAGGTACGTGCGTCGCCACCGGAAGCGGCCTCGATCAGCCCAAGAAACAGGCCGTAGTCATCGCCACTCTCCGGATGCCACTGCACGCCCAACCAGAATGGCCGCTCGGGATCCTCGATGGCCTCGATCGTCCCGTCGGCTGCACGGGCCGTAACCTCAAAGCCGGGATGGCTCACCACGGACTGGCGGTGGTGGCAGCTGACCTGGACGCGATCACCCACAAACGTTCGCACTCGGGAGCCTTCGCGCGTGGCGATCGACGTCCAGCCAAAAGAGTTGCCGCCCGGCGCGTGCTCCTCATGGCCGACGACATCGGGTAGGTACTGTTCGAGCGAACCGCCGGCCCGGACCGCCATTACCTGCATGCCGCGGCAAATGCCCAGCGTTGGCAGGCCGATCCGATCAGCGGCATCCAGCAGCCCGAACTCCCATGCATCCCGATCCCGGCGCACCTTGGTCATGCGATGGGGCATCTGACCATAGCGCTCCGGATCCACGTCGGCGCCGCCGGCAATGATCAGCCCATCGAGCCTGGAGACCACCTCGGCCATGCCCTCAACCTGCGGCGGCAGCAGTACGACCACACCGCCCGCAGCCTCAACCGATCTTGTGTAGACCGACGGCAGGAGGTCGGCAGACATGTTCCATACCGACCAGGCAGCCTGCTCGCGATAGGTGGTAAGGCCGATGACTGGCCTGCCCTGCGTCGCCCCCCGCGCCGTCATGGCCCCCATTCTCACATTCTTTCGAAGCCTCGCCTGCGCTCCCAGTCGGTGACTGCGGTATCGAACGCCTCCAGCTCGACATCAGCCATGGTGGTGTAGTGGTCCACTACGTCGTCCCCGAACACCGTGCGCGCGATCTGGGAGGAGGCGAAGGCTTGCCGTGCTTCGCGCAGCGTACGCGGAATGCCGGGAAAGTCCGACGGATGGACGTTGTCAGTCAGCTTCGATCCCAGTTCGAGATCATGATCAAGCCCGTACAGTCCGCCGGCGATCATCGCCGCACAGGCCAGATAGGGATTGACGTCCCCACCTGGCACTCGATTCTCCAGCCTCGCCGACTCGCCGTGCCCCAGCAACCGGACCGCACAGCGATCGTCCAGTCCCCACGCGATGGTCGTCGGGGCGGGCGGTCCGACAGCGAAGCGCTTGTAGGAGTTGATGTTCGGCGCGTAGAGCAAGGTGAAGTCGTACAGCGTCGCAAGCAGTCCGGCGGCAAAGGCGTCAGACGCGTTGCTGCGCCCCTGGTCGTTCCAGAAGACCGTGGACCCGTCGGGGCGCTGCAGTGAGAGCTGGATCTGACAGGCGTTGCCTGGCCCTTCGTCGTACTTGGCCATGAAGGTGATCGCCTTGCCGTACTGAGCAGCGATTTCCTTGGCCATCGTCTTGAACACCGCGTGGTTGTCGGCGGCGATCAACGCGTCCGCGGGACGGAAACCGATCTCGTGCTGTCCCAGATTGCGCCCGCCGCTAACGGACACCACATCCATCCCGGCTGCGTAGATCGTGTTGCGGATTTCGCGCAGCAGCGGTTCGACCCGACTGCCACTGACGATCGAGAAGTCGACGTTGTATTGGCTGACCGGAGCAAGATCACGATAGTGAGCGTTCCAGGCATCCTGGTAGCTGGTGTGGAACGCCAGAAACTGCACCTGGATACCAGCCAGAACGGCATAGTTCCGATTCGCTGCGGCCGCCAATTGCTGTTTCAAGATCGTCCGTGGTGAGTGGGCCACCGGCGTCTGGTCCGACCAGACCGCATCGCATTGCACCATCACTGCGCCTGGCTGGTGTCGCAGCAAGCGGATCGTTTCCAGGTCGGGCATCAGTCTGACGTCGCCGTCGGCCTTGTTCGGCGATGACATTGCGTAATGGTCAGCATTGCTCATGTCGATGTCTACTGCGAAGAGGTCTGCGGACCCTGCAGTGCCATGATCGAGAACGTGTTCGGCGAAGTACGCCGCATGCAGTCGCTTGCCCTGCAATCGTCCTTGCATGTCGGTGAAGGCGACGACAACGGTATCGATATCGCCCTCGTTGATCCGCCGTCGAAGATCATGAACGCTGAGATGACGGGCATTGCGTAGTTCGGCCATGTCGTTCGCTCACCCCTTGCCGCGTGCACCTTCACCACAGTTGACGAGTCGTTATCGACGCTAGACCACTTAGTCGGTGAGGCCGAGGTCGGCCGGTCTTTACGCTATGACGATGGCTATGTGGGTGGGTGCACTGCAGTTCGACTTGCTGCTCGGCGATGTGCATTCGCTGAAGGAAAAGCGTTCGTTGGTGCGCCCGCTGATCGCTGAGGTGAGCAGGCGCTTCGAGCTCAGCGTCGCCGAAGTCGATCATCTTGACCTGCACCGACGGGCGGGCATCGGAGTGGCCGCAGTGAGTCCCGACCGGGCGCATCTGGTCGATCTACTCGACGCCGTCGAACAGCTGGTCGCCTACCGCCCCGAGGTTGAGCTGCTGTCGGTCCGGCGCACTCTCCGATCCGCCAACGATTAAGAGCGGCTCGCGCTTTGAATTTCGCACTCGCAGCTGGTCACGAGCCGGTCTTCTTGGCCGGGCGGTGCCGCTGGCCGGCCGCGTACGGGTCACCAAGATCGACATCGATCACCTGACGGCTGGGCGCAAGTAAGGCGCGCTCGTGGAAGCAGACGAGCCGCTCGTCGCCTTGCGGTCCAGAGATGGTGTTGCCATCGGCGATGACATCACCGGACCGGAACAGATACACGGCAGTGGAGAACAACATTGTGGCAATCTCGCCTGGCTCTCGGTCCCGGAAGTGGCATTGCACATCTGGGAGCCCGAATACGTGCAGGCCCAGGGTGTCCATAACCAGTGCACCGGGATCGTTCGCGATGCTGAAATATCGCACATTAATGAGGCCATCAAGATCGCCTGCAGTGAACAGCTTGGGGTTGCCAACGCGCTGGCTCTGCGGCCAGCTGATGGCTGTGGGGTTTGTGACTGCCGCCATCTCGACCACGACGCGACTCATCGCGCCCCAGCGTTCTTGCGGCGTCCGGTCAGCTCCGGACATCTCGGTCACCAACAGGCTGCAACGGCTGGCGCCGACAGCCGCCTCCGCATCCGCCCAGTCCCATGTCTGGCTGACATCGGGCAGGGCCTTGCCGCCCTCCCCCAGCGGGCTGGCCGTCATGATCACCGTCAGCAGCGATGATGGCCCATTGCCGTGCGGGACGATAACGGAATCAGCTTGAGCCTCCGTGGCGGGTGAGAGCGACCGCAGGGCCTGAAGCACGACAGGATCGCCCAGGTCCGGCGGCTCGGCGTACCAGAGTTCAATCACTAACGGAGTCTCCTTGAGGGGGCTGCTCACGGCCTTCTCTTACCCATTTCATCTAGAATCCGCAGACGCTGGCCGGAAGATCATCCCCGTCGTTGGCACCGGGCACACCAGAACAGATTGCGGCCGGCGAGCAGTTCGGTCCGTACCTTGGAGCCGCAAACCAAGCAAGCCATGCCGGCGCGCCGGTAGACATAGACCTCACCGCCATGATCATCTTCGCGTGGCGGCCGGCCCATCGCCTGAGGCGTGTGCTCCGGGCGTACGGTGTCGATCCGGTTGGTCACAACCCCTTGCGGCATCAGCTCAACCAGATCGGCCCAGATTCGGCGCCAGCTACGCCGGATCAGCTTGTTACCTGGGCGGTGCGGATTGATCCGATTGCGGAACAGGACCTCCGCCCGGTAGACGTTTCCGACGCCGGACAAGATGGTTTGGTCCATCAAGAGTGCAGCGATCGGCCGAGTCGCACGATGGATCCGGTGCCAGGCAAGATCAGGATCTGCGTCCGCCCGCAGCGGATCCGGACCGAGCATAGCCACCTGCGTGGCAACCTCGGCCCGAGTTATCAGCGCGCAGAGCTGGGGTCCACGTAGGTCCGCGGCTGCCTGCTCGGTCGCGATTCGCACCCGAACCAAGCCACGAGGCGGTTGCGGCGGACCGAGGTCAAAGCTGCCAATGAGGCCAAGATGGATGTGAAGAAACCGATCACCGTCGAACTCGCAAAACAGATGCTTGCCGTGCGCGGTCCCCTCGATCATTTGGGTCTTGTCCAGCTGCGCCGCCGACTCCGCAAAACGACCCTGCGGACTGCTGACCGAGACCACCCGCCCGCCGAAGGCCTGCGTGAGGTCGAGAGCGAGCCGGTGCAGCGTGTGCCCTTCCGGCAAGGTTCCCTCCTAAGCCCTTCAATAGCGCGACTGTGGTCGCGTAACACTTCCATTGCGATCATGCACGCAGCCGGCGAATCTGTTTTAGCGTGTGAGCCATGACAGGTGCGTTGCCACCTGGGGGCCGTCCCTCAGGAACGCACGGCGGAGGAACACACTACTCGGGGACAGTGCACGACTCTCGCGACCTCTGGCCGCGTGATTTTGGGCGGGATGGTGTCTCGGGACTGGTCACTCTGGACCGTGCCATGCGAGGGCGGGATGTATCTCGC
The DNA here is from genome assembly GCA_025923975.1 of Propionibacteriaceae bacterium. GTDB lineage: Bacteria > Actinomycetota > Actinomycetes > Propionibacteriales > Propionibacteriaceae > Microlunatus. Next base: position 8,836 of record JAICEV010000010.1, on the reverse strand, counting down.
CCGGACCTCGACGACGAGCGGGTCGCAGCCGAGGTCATCGACGAGCTGCTCGCCCGAGTCGACGGCCGGCGACGTAGCTGATTGCTCCGCTCGCTGGCGCTCGTTGTGCACTTGATTGCTCCGCTCGCTGGCGCTCGCTATGCACTTGATTGCTCCGCTCGCTGGCGCTCGCTGTGTCCAATCGCTCGCTCCGCTCGCTTGCGTTTGGAGCCCATCACCTGGCCACGGCGGATAGCGATCCGCTGTGCAACCGACTTATCAGAACTGAGCAGCGCCATCGCGCTTCTGGTTTCTGGCAAGTCCGTGTATAAGCAGCGCGATTGATAGTGCAGTCAGCGACCCGATCGTGAGCCCGGTCCGCAGTAGGTTCCAGCGAATCCAGGGGCCTTCGAAAGCGGCGCGTACGGCGGCGAGGTCGGTGATCTGGTCTGCAGGGCCGGCTGCCGCAAGCTGCTCATTCAACGGCACGTTCAGCGCCAGCGTGACTAGAAAGGCCCCGGCATAGAGCACGGCAGCGGCGACAATCCATCCGCGGGCGGAACGACCGGACACCACAGCAACGACTCCCGCTGCGATGGTCAGTATCAGTGCGCCGAAGAAGGCGGGCGCAAAGGCGGCATTACGAACGGTCGCGTTGATCCACTGCATGGTGACGATGAACGTTCGATCATCGACTCGATCAAGGCCGACCATCACTGAGCAGGCATAGGCATAGAAGAACCCCGCCATCAGACCCACAGCGACCGTGCTGGCAACTAGCAACATGGCGAACATGCCACCCACGGAGTGCTGCCGCTCCGATGTAATTTCAGCAGACAAGATCATCCGGAGCTCCTTATCGAACCAGTGGTTACGATTAATAATCGGACCGGCTGGTACGATTGTCAAATGGCGGCCACCAGCACATCGGTTCGACGACGAGGCCGACCGCCAGCCGCGGAACGCGCAGGACGGCGCGACGCCGCACTTGATGCGGCGCTTGCCGAAATCCGTGACAAGGGGTTCGAACGGTTGACGATGTCGGGAGTCGCCGCCCGCGCGGGCTCATCGAAAGAAAGCTTGTACGTCTGGTTCGGCAGCAAGGAGGGCCTCGTCGCTGAACTCATTCGGCGGCAATCGGCGCGCACCAACACCGCAGTTGAGTCGGCGCTGACGACGAACCAGCCGGCACGGGAAGTGCTGGTAGGCATAGCGACCAACCTGCTCAACGTGCTGCTGAGCGACACCTCATTAGCGCTGAACCGGGCAGCGATGTCCTCCCCCGCCTTGGCAGCAATCCTGCTGCAGCACGGCCGGCACACCACCGGCCCGCTGATCGAGCGCTACCTCGCCCGGCTACATCGAGACGGACTGATGCAGTTTGAGAATCCGGCCGAGGCGTTTCAGTTGTTCTACGGCCTCACCATTCAAGACAGCCAGATCCGAGCCTTACTTGGGGAACCACCGCCGAACGCCGCCGAGCGCTCCAGAAGGGCTCGCTCGGCCGCCAGCAGATTCATTGCGCTTGCCGCTCCACTTCAGAGCGCTTAAGAGGCTCAGGAAGCACCCGCCGCCGACCGCGTCTTCTCGTAGTCGGCTAGCAACTCGATGCGGCGAGCATGGCGTGGGTCACCGCTGAATGGCGTCGCGAGGAAAAGGCGAACCATCTCCAGGGCCTCATCCTGGGTATGCATCCGCGCCCCGATGCCGATCACATTCGCGTCGTTGTGCTCTCGGCCGAGCCGAGCCGTGTCCATGCTGTACGCCAGCGCAGCCCGGGTGCCGACCACTTTGTTCGCAGCGATCTGTTCGCCGTTGCCAGACCCGCCGATCACGATGCCCAACGAGCCGGGATCGGCCACCACGGCCTCGGCAGTGGGAATGCAAAAGACCGGATAGTCATCCTCGGCGTCGTAAGCATCCGGGCCGTGATCAACTAGCTCATGGCCGTCCTCGGTAAGGACTGCCATCAGGTAGTTCTTCAGCTCGAATCCGGCGTGGTCACTGCCGATGTGTACGCGCATGGGAGCACTATCCCAGATCTGGCCGGCTGGCGTGCAGCGTCCTTGGCTGCCGTGCCGCCCCTCCGAGCTGCTGGATGCCGGCGGTCAGACCGCCGACAATGTCGCCGCCGGCGAACGACGTCTGCATAGCTGCGGCCGCTAGCCGGCATTCAAGATCACTGAGCACCCGACGAGCATCCTTACCTGTGACGATCTCCAGCCTCCGGAACTCCGGATCGCACATCACCAAAACCGAGTGATCAGGATCAGTGAGAGACCTGTGCAGCCGTTCCGCGTACGCGCGTGAATCCTCCTCAGCGACACCGATAAAGACTGAGAATGTCAGGCCAGACGCGGTCTCGGCGTTCCGAACGGCCCGCTTGATCCACTCGCGTTGGCTCGGGGTGATTGAGTCACCAGCGGGCACCCGCGCCACCCACGTGCTCGCCGGTGTCGTCGCCTTCGACATCGCCCTCACCCGCTGAAGCCGGTCCGGTGTCAGTAGCCATAGCCTCTTCAGGCTCATTGGCGTAAGCCTCAGTTGTCCCCTCAGCCGGAGCCTGCTCAGTGGCTTCGATGCCCGGATTCGCGCTGGCGGCCTCCAGCTCTCCCGATGCCTGGCCACTGCCCACCCAGAACGGGTCGCTGGCGTTGATGTCGTCGCCGCGGGCAGCGTGGATGCTCGTAGCGATCTTCGAGATAGCGACCACGATGATGAAGACCAAGAGGGGAAAACCGACAAGCAGGAGGAGAACCTGCAAAGGCGTGGGATTAGTGACCTGTGGCCACCCCGAGAGCGTTTCCAGAGGCACTAACATGCTCAGGAGTTCGTTCACGGCCCTACGTTATCGCCCCGAGGTGGTTCCGCGGAGATTGCTGAGGCGCCCAGAGGAGGATTTGTTGTCAGGTACCGGCGCGCCACAGGCCCGGCCGGGTGATCCGACGCCGGACGTCGGGACCGGTTCCAGCGATTCCCGGGTAGTCCTCGACGCGGATCAAATTGCCCGCGCTTGTGCGCGGATGGCACACCAGATCCTCGAGGCGAACCGCGGCGCGAAGGACCTCGTGTTGATGGGAATTCCCACACGTGGTGTGGCGCTTGCTCACCGGCTCGCGACCGTGATGGACGAAGTGGAAAGCGTCAAGGTTCCGGTGGGCGCTCTGGATGTGACCATGTACCGCGACGATCTGCGGCGGCAACCAACCCGCCCTGTCGGCCACACCCACCTACCCGTGGAGATAGATGGCAGCACAGTGGTGCTGGTCGACGACGTGCTCTACTCCGGGCGTACGGTGCGGGCGGCGCTGGACGCCCTCGGTGATCTTGGTCGACCGCGGGCCGTTCAGCTGGCGGTGTTGATCGATCGCGGTCACCGCGAGCTCCCCATTCACGCTGATCATGTCGGAAAGTACATCCCAACCCGGACGGGTGAACACGTCAGCGTACGACTGGCCGAAATCGATGGGGTGAACCAGGTCAGTATCGAACCTGGCGATCCCTTTCGAGGAGGGACCTGATGCGCCATCTGCTGTCCGCAGCTGATCTTGATCGAACTCAGATCACCGAGATCTTCGATCTCGCCGAAGAAATGTCGCTGGTACAGGGCCGCCCGGTCAAGAAACTGCCTGCCCTTCGCGGCCGCACTGTGGTCAACCTTTTCTTCGAGGACTCGACCCGAACCCGGTCCTCTTTCGAGATCGCCGGTAAGTGGCTTTCGGCCGACGTGATCAACATCAGCGCGAAGGGCTCGTCGGTATCGAAAGGTGAATCACTGCGCGACACAGTGCTCACTGTGGCGGCCATGGGCGTCGACGCCCTGGTGATCCGACATCACGCCTCGGGCGCACCTTGGCAGGCGTCGCACTGGATCGATGCGCACGTGCTCAACGCGGGTGACGGGACCCACGAGCATCCCACACAGGCGTTGCTCGATGGCTTTACGATCCGGCGACATCTTCGGCGTTCGGCACCTGATCTGGTGGACTTCGAGGGCAAGACCGTCGCGATCGTCGGAGATATCACGCACTCACGAGTAGCCCGTAGCAACGTCTTGCTGCTCAGCACGCTGGGCGCGCAGGTAACCCTGGTGGCGCCGCCTACGCTGCTGCCGCCAGGAGTCGACAGCTGGCCGGTTCTTGCCTGTACCGATTTGGACGAGGTACTACCGCATGCTGACATCGTCATGATGTTGCGAGTGCAGCGGGAACGTATGTCAGGGGGGTATTTTCCCACTCCTCGGGAGTACACCATCGGCTACGGCCTGACCCGTCCCAGACTGGAGGCGATGAAGTCGGGTGCGGCGATCTGCCATCCGGGACCAATGAACCGCGGCTTGGAAATCTCCGCGGACGCCGCCGACGCAGCCAACTCATTGATCTTGGACCAGGTTGCGGCCGGAGTGTCGGTACGGATGAGCGTGCTGTATGAGCTGCTGGGAGGAGCTGAGTGACGGACCTGCTGATCCGCGGTGCCGACATCGTGGGCCGTGGTCGCTCAGACCTGCTGATCCGGGACGGCCGTTTCGTCGATCCTGCTGACGCCGGAGCGGATGGGGAAGAGCTGGATGCCGACGGGCTGGTCGCGTTGCCTGGCCTGGTCGACCTGCACACCCATTTGCGGGAGCCAGGACGCGAGGACGCCGAGACCATCGAGTCCGGCACGCTGGCCGCTGCCCGCGGCGGATTCACCGCGGTACTGGCGATGGCCAATACCACTCCGGTGACGGACACCGCGGAAGCCGCCGAGCATGTGGCAGCGCTGGGCGCACGTGATGGTCATGCGCAGGTAGTGCCGGTCGGCGCGGTCAGCAAGGGCCTGCACGGAGTTGAGCTGGCCGAGCTCGGGCTGATGGCCCGGTCCCGTGCTCGAGTGCGAGTGTTTTCCGACGATGGTCACTGCGTCTCCGATGCCCGTCTGATGCGACGGGCGTTGGAGTATGTGCGGGCATTTGACGGAGTCATCGCCCAGCATGCCCAAGATCAACAGCTCGCGGGTGCCGCTGCCTGCTGCCATGAGGGCGAGATTTCAGGGAAGCTCGGACTCCCGGGATGGCCAACGGCGGCCGAGGCGAGTGTCGTTGCTCGGGACATCCAGATTGCGGAGCTCACTCGATCTCGGCTGCATGTCTGCCACGTCTCATGCGCCGAAACGGTCGACGTCATTAGGTGGGCTAAGCAGCGTGACATCAACGTCACAGCAGAGGTTGCGCCTCATCACCTCATGCTGACAACGAATGAGGTGCTCAACTACGACCCGACGTACAAGGTGAATCCTCCGCTGCGGCCGAATGAACACGTCGACGCCCTACGGGAAGCATTGGCGGACGGGACCATCGACGCGGTGGCGACCGACCATGCGCCGCATGCGCGGCATGACAAGGAGCATGCGTTCGCTGAGGCGGCATTCGGCATGCTGGGCCTGGAAAACGCGTTGGCCGTGGTGATCGAGACGATGATCAACTCTGGCCTGAGCTGGCCTGAGTTGGCGAAACGGATGTCGATCATGCCAGCACATATTGCCCGGCTTGCCGATCAGGGTCGATCCTTGACCGAGAGCCAGCCGGCCAATGTCGTCCTCGTTGATCCAGCCGCCCGGGCGGTTGTGAACCGCGACCAGTCAGCCTCGCTATCACGCAACAATCCCTGGCACGGTCGCGAGCTGCCAGACCCGGTCGTTGCCACTATTTGGGCTGGCCGCGTCACATACCAGAAGGCACGGTGACCTTTGGTCTAACCGGGCGTCCTGCAATGGCGACCCCGACTAGCGAGAGCGCTCCGCCCACAACTGCGAGGATCGGCGGCACCTCGTCAAGGAGGAGCCACCCGAGCAGGATGGTGATCGGTGGCACCGCAAAGGTCGTGACACCCAATTTTCCGGCCGTGGTGTGGCTCAGCGCGTACGCCCATGTTGAGAAGGCGAGCGCAGTCGGTACGAGCCCGAGGTAAATGACGCCCGCAACCTGCAGAGCCGGTGCAACTGCAAGATCACCGACCAGAGAACCGACAAAAGGCAGGCAGGCGACCGTCCCGATGAGGCAGGCAAGCCAGGTCACCTGCAGGGCTGGGATGCGTCGCAGCACGACCTTCTGCGCGACCATGGCGATCGAGTAGACGGTGGCGCTCAGCAGCACCAGGAGAACCCCAGCAAGATCGGCCTTGCCAGTGCTGGTCGCGAAACCGATGAGCAAGGTGCCAACGAATGCAACCAGGCCGCCGATGACGAGCATCCGCGGAAAGCCTTCGCCGAGAAGGAAGCCGGCGAGGATGCCGATGAGGATTGGTGCGAGCTGGATGAGCATGGCAGCAGTGCCGGCGTCGACAGTCTGTTCGCCGGCATTGAGCGCCACGCTGTAGACCGCGAACCAGGCGACTCCGACCAACGCGGTGAGCGCCCACTCCCTGCCAGTCATACGGACCAGCTTGCGGCCGATCATCATGGCGCTGAGGGCGATGCTGGCTATGAGTAGCCGGCCGAGTGCGAGGGCGCCTGGACCGATGTCGTGTGCCGCGTAGCGGATCACGACGAAGGCTGAAGCCCAGGCGAAGACGGTAATGGTGACCGCTACGAGCGTCCGCCAGTCCGAACCTGGTCTGGTGATTTCGGCCTGCTGGATCTGGTCCGTGGTGCTGTTCACCGGTCAAGCATGCCGCGGCGCTGCGCCTGACACTGGTCGAAGGCGCGGGAGAGTGACCGCGATCCGTGACCTCGCCTACCGACTTTTCAGCGTCGCAGAGTGCGATAGCACGTTGAGACGCTGACAAGTCGGTAGGCGAGGAGGAGACACCCTAGGCTGAGCTACATGCCGGACTGGTTGCCTGAAAACATCACCGAACTGGTGGTGTTTAAGCCGCTTCGCATTGTGCTCTTGATCATTGCGGCGTTTGTGCTGCGGCGGGTGCTCCATCGCTTGATCAATCGCTCAGTGCGACGCGCGATCGAGCGGCCCCTCAGCTCACGCATTGGGATGACCCAGAAATTGATCACTGCCACCACAGCGTCCGCGGAGCGTCGCAAGCAACGACTCTCGGCACTCGGTTCACTGGCTCTAAGCACGGTGACCTTCGTGATCTTCGCCGTCGTCATCCTGATGATCTTGGCCGAGCTGGGTTACAACATCACCACGATCTTGGCGGGCACAACGGTTATCGCCGTCACGGTGGCCTTCGGCCTGCAGAGCATCGTGAAGGACCTCGTCTCCGGCATCTTTATGCTGGTCGAGGACCAGCTCGGTGTAGGCGACTACGTGGACATGGATATGGCTTCTGGCGTCGTCGAGGCCATTGGGCTACGGGTCACCGAGTTGCGCGGTAAGGACGGCACAGTCTGGTACGTCCGAAACGGCGAAGTGCTCCGGGTCGGCAACTTCAGCCAGGGCGGCCCAGGTGAGCCACCAGCGGAGGTCGAAGCCGAACCGGCTTGATCGTGGCTGGCCCGGAGCGCCTGGATTACTCGGCCAGGGTGGCCTCGACCGTGATTGTCGTGCCGGTGATGGCCTTGGAAACCGGGCAGTTCATCCTCGCGTCCTCAGCAGCTGCCTCGAACTGCTCCGCGGTAACGCCCGGCACAACTCCTCTCACGGTCAGCTTGATGCCGGTGATGTCGGGAGGATCGAAGGTGACATCGGCTCGCGTGTCGAGCGAGGTGGGCGGAGTGCCGCCCTCGGCGAGGACATTTGACAGTGCCATATTGAAGCAGGTGGAGTGGGCGGCGGCGATCAACTCCTCGGGGCTCGTATGGTGGTTCGGTCCTCGGCGCGTGTCGCCCAGGTGACCTCGAAGTGGCCGAGGCCGGACGACACAAGCTCGACCTCGCCCTGACCCTCGAAGAGAGATCCCTCCCAGTGCGCTTCCGCGGTCCGAACTGCGACCATGAATGGCTCCTCCCGGTGGATGTATGGGGGTACGCGCTCTCATCCTGCCAGCACGTCGTGCGCGTGATGGACAATGGGTCCCGATGTCCGAGCAAGCACCTCTACAGACCTTCTACGACGCGGTCGGCGGGCACGCGACCTTCGTGGCACTCGTTAAGCGGTTCTACGAGGGGGTCGCGTCCGACCCACCGCTGCGTGCGCTATACCCGGAACCTGATCTTGCCTCGGCCGAAGAGCGGCTGCGGATGTTCCTGGAGCAGTACTGGGGAGGTCCGACCACCTATAGCGCACAGCGCGGGCATCCGCGGCTGCGTATGCGCCACGCTCCCTTCGCGGTGACGCCGGCGATGCGAGACCGCTGGCTGAGACACATGCGGGATGCGATCGATTCGATCGAGCTGACACCACAACAAGAGCATGAGTTGTGGACCTACATGGAGCGGGCCGCATACTCAATGGTGAACACCTTTGACGAGCATCCGGGCACAATGCCGGGGCTGCAGTTGTAACCCAGGATCAGGCACTTACCGCAGCCGTGGACCACCGACCTAGAGCCGACCGCTGGTCTGCGCTCAAGGGAGATTCACCGACGACAACGGTCCGCGCGGTTGCGAACAGCGTCTCAGATGCTGGATCGCGGATTTCCGCGGTCAGCGTAAAAGAACGGTTGCCGACCGCCGCGACTGCCGTGCCTACTTCGTACGCCTCTGTCCTGAAGTCGATCGGCTTGACGTATTCCAGGTCTTGGCGGACGACCATCCACACCGCCTCTGGCTCCCAGCCAACGGTGCTCCTGACCAGGCTGATTCTGGCTTCCTGGACGTATTCGTAATACTTGACATTGTTGACATGACCGTAGGAGTCCAGGTCGGACCAACGCACGGTCAGCGGATAACGGTGATGGTCTCCTGAAATAGCCACCTTCGGCACCGGACGCAAAGGCTCCGCAGGGGCAAGGGACCTGGCGAGCAGATCTCGCTCCTC
>JAICEV010000009.1 GCA_025923975.1 Propionibacteriaceae bacterium | reverse complement strand
GCCCCCGACCAGCTCGCCGAGGTTCTGCAGCCGGCTGCGCCTCCAATTGAGGGCGGCGCCTCGGTCGAGATTCTGGAGCTGGAGGGGGCTGATCTGTCACCGATCATGCCGCGCGATCAGCAACACCTCAACGACTTAGTCGACGCCGAGCTCGCCGAGATGTACGGCCATAGACCGATCCGCGACGCGGAAGGTGATGTCGCCATCAGGGTCGGGTCGACCATGCTCTTCCTTCGAACCTCCAGCGACGGACAGGAGGTTGTAATCTTCGCGGCAGTCGTACACGACGTCGCGGGCCGGTCTCGAGCCGCCGAAGTGCTCAATGACTTGAACGTTGAAGCTCGGTGGGTGAAGTTTCAGCTCATCCGGGACCGAGTTTTCGTGACCATTTCCGTGCTGTCCCGGCCCTTCGTGCCGGCTCACCTACATCAGGCCGTACGCATACTCTCTAACGTCGCCGATGGCATCGATAACGAGCTGGCGGCCAAACTCAACGGTCGCACGACCTTTAGCGACCACGACTAGACACGCTCAAGCCACCTTCCGAGCTGCTCGCTTCTCAAACTTGGCTGCCAGGACGTACCGCCCCTCGCAGGTAGATTGGTCTTTGTGATGGATCCTCAGGAGCTCTACACCTTGAACGAGGCGGTGGTCGCCAAGCTCAAGGATCATCGCCCCGTGCTGATCCATCAGCTGGACGGTTTCGTGGACGCGGGTCAGGCGGGTCGGCTGTTCTCCGCGAACTTGCTGGAGAACCTCGAGCATGAGGTACTTGCCGAATTCGACCATGATCAGCTGCATGACTACCGCAGCCGCCGGCCTGCAATGATCTTCGACACCAATCAGTGGAAGTCCTATGCGGACCTGCATCTGCGCATCTATCGCGTTACCGATGGCCACGGTGAGGTCTTCCTGCTCTTTAGCGGCCCTGAGCCGGACGTGCAATGGGAGCGGTTATCCGCTGCCGTAGTCGGGCTTATCGAGCAGTTCGGCGTACGCATGACTGTCGGTATTCATGGCATTCCCATGGCGGTGCCACACACTCGACCCATCACTCTCACCGCGCACGCCACCGATGCCTCCCTGATCAAGGGTTATCGGAGCTGGATCGACCGCGTGGAGGTGCCGGCTAGCTTCACCGGGCTGTTGGAATTTCGCCTCGGCCAGCTGGATCGCAAGGCGATGGGCTTCGCGGCGCACGTCCCGCACTATCTCGCTCAGGCATCATTTCCGGAAGCCACGCTCACCTTGACCCGCTCCCTGAACCAAGCCACCGGCTTGGCAGTGCCGCTTGAGCCGCTAGAGAAGGCCTCTGCCAGCAATCTGGCCGACATCGCGGAGGAAATGGCAGGTTCGACCGAGGTCCAAGAGCTCGTGGCGACTCTGGAGCAGCAGTACGACGCCCTACAAGCCGAACGACCAGACCGCGTCCCCAGCGCCGAGGAGATCGCCGCCGAGTTCGAAAGGTTTCTCGCTGAGCGCGAGAAAGACGACTGATCTGCAATCGGACAGCGACGTGGGTCGTGCCACGCTCGCCGAACGGCTCCGCATCGCCGGCTGCGTGTTTGCCGACGACGAAGCTGAGCTGCTGCTGACGGCGGCGACGACCCCGGAAGAACTCGAACAAATGGTGCGGCACCGGGTACGTGGAGTTCCACTCGAGCAGATCGTCGGGTGGGCCGAATTCGGCGGCCTGCGGATTGCAGTCGCACCTGGTGTGTTCGTGCCGAGGCGACGTACCGAGCTCTTACTGCAACAGGCCCTGCTGCTCGCTCCGCCGCAACCAATAGTTGTCGAGCTGTGCTGCGGTTCTGCCGCGCTAACAGTAGCCGTGGCATCAACTCTGCAGGATGTCGAGGTGTATGCCACCGACATTGACACTGCTGCTGTGCAGTGGGCCCGTCGTAATCTGTCGCGCCTCTCCGGCTCTGCTGTCGCACTCGAGGGCGACCTCTATGAGCCACTGCCGCACTCATTGGCGGGTCGGGTGGACCTGCTGCTTGCCAACGCCCCGTACGTCCCGACCGGTTCGATCGAGCTGCTGCCGCGGGAAGCTCGCCTGTACGAGCCTCGGCTGGCGTTGGACGGTGGCGCAGATGGACTGGACATCGTACGGCGCATCGTGGCAGGAGCGAAGCGCTGGCTCGCCGCGAATGGGCAGCTGCTGGTGGAGACGACCAATGGCCAGGCGTCGGCGACTACTGCTGCTTTCGAGCGTGACGGACTGGCGAGCCGCTCCGTAACCTCCGACGAGCTCGACGCAACCGTAGCCATTGGTTGGCTGGCCAACGTCACCAGTCAGGACAAGCAGTCGGGAGCCGGGCACTAGGCTCCTCGTGTGCCCCAGTCCGTCACCGAGCTCATCGACCTTCTGGACCTGGAGGAGATTGAGATCGGGCTGTTCCGGGCGCGGCAACCTGACACTCAACTCCAGCGCGTCTTCGGCGGCCAGGTGCTTGCCCAAGCGCTCATCGCCGCGGCCAGGACTGTGGTGGTCTCCCGAGTGCTGCACTCCTTGCACGCCTACTTTTTGCTCCCCGGTCGGACGGATATTCCGATGGTCTATGACGTGGAGGCGGTGCGCGATGGCGGCTCCTTCTCTTCCCGGCGGGTCGTCGCCCGACAAGGCGGCAAGGTGATCTTCTATTTGTCAAGCTCCTTTCATGAGCTGGAAGAGGGTTTTGAGCACCTCGACCTGGTGCCGGACGACGTGCCCTTGCCCGATGAGTGTCCGACACTGGGCGAAGTGCTGTTCAAGGCCTCCGGTCGCCCAATCTCCTTCTGGGAACGGGAGTGGGGAGCTTTGGACGTCCGCTACGTGGGTGACTCCCGACCCGGTGGCACCTTGGCTGACACCCGCCATCCAGCACGTTCTCGGGTGTGGGTGCGGGCCAGTGGACGATTGCCCGACGACCGTCGGCTGCACCATGCCGCACTGGCTTACGCCAGCGATCTAACCCTGCTTGGGGCAACCACGGTGCCCCATGGCGTATTCATCGGGCTCAATGTGCAGGCCGCGTCGATAGACCACGCAATGTGGTTTCATCGGCCATTCCGCGCCGACGACTGGTTGCTTTACGACCAAGTCTCGCCGTCCGCATCCAGCGGCCTTGGACTGGCGACCGCCCGCCTGTTCCAGAACGGCATCCTGGTCTCCAACGTCGCCCAAGAAGGCCTGATTCGCCCCCTCCGCAAATCCTGACCCTGGGTCGGGCCGCCAAACAAAAAGCGGGCGATCCGGAGGGGGAATCCGGATCGCCCTTTGGCTGCTGGGAAGTCGCTTTGAGGTCGTTGGCGCGCGGGGGTTACGCAGCCAAGACCGACTTCCCCCGCAGCTTGGCAATGGCATGACGCTCGATCTGACGGACGCGTTCTGCGGTGATGCCCCAGATCGCACCGATGTCAGCGAGCTTGGCCTGACGGCCGTCGATGAGTCCGTAGCGGCGACGGACGACATCGGCGGAACGCTCGTCCAGCGAGGCGAGCATGCCCTCCAAGCGAGCGTGCTCTTCAGCGTCCAGGAAGACCTCATCCGGTCCGGGCATCGGCTCGCGTGCGATCAGATCGCCCAGAGCCGTGTCGCCGCCCTCCTCAACGGGCGCATCAAGGCTGACGTGGTCGCGGCCATAGCGCATCAGATCAAGTACGCGCTCCGGCTCAAGATCCATCTCAGCCGCGATCTCCTCGATCTCCGGATCACGTCCAAGCCGCCGCTCCAGGGTCCGGCGTACCGCGCCGACCTGATTGACCTGCTCAGCCACATGGACGGGAAGCCGAACGATCCGACCCTGCTGGGCGATTCCACGGCTGATCGACTGCCGCACCCACCAGGTGCCGTAGGTCGAAAACTTGAATCCCTTGGTGTAGTCGAACTTCTCGACCGCACGGATTAGACCCGTATTGCCTTCCTGGACCAAGTCCAAGAGTGGCATCTGAGAGCGGCCGTACTTGCGAGCAACGGAGACCACCAAGCGAAGGTTGGCGGTCACAAAATGCTGCATTGCGCGCCGCCCCTCTTCAACCAAGAACTCCAGCTCATCCTTGGTCGGACGCTTGGCGTGCTTTCCGCGCTCTGCAAGCGTCACCTCACCGGAGAGGATGTGCTCAGCGTAAAGACCAATTTCGATCGTCTTGGCGAGCTCAACCTCCTCTTCGGCGGTCAAGAGTGGAGTCTTGGCGATGCCCTCCAGATATAGGCCGACTGCATCCTTGCCATCGATGCCTTCGGATACTCGCGAGCGAGTAGTTGTTGCCACAGTGGCCCCTTTCGTGTCCTTCACAAGGGAGAACGCATTAGGTACCGATTTGGATTCCTCGCGTGCCCTGAAGAATCCCTGAGACCTACTCGGGGGTAACCCCGAGCAGTAATGCGGCTCCTTGTCGAGCGTGGGCAGCGTGCACCAAAGATTCGGAGTCAGCGGCTTTTCAGGATGCAATACCCCGCACAATCGTCAGGTACACGCCTGTCTGAGTGCTGCCCGCGACTCTCGGCAGACCACCGCCATTCGGAGGTACTGATCAACCATCGTTGGTTATCTCGCCGATGATCCAGGCGTACTCGAAAGCCAGCTCGCGCCAGCTCTTATAGCGTCCACTTACGCCGCCATGGCCCGCCACCATTTCGGTTTTGAGCAGTATGTGCTGTTCGGTTGAGTTGGCGACGTACCGCAGAGTAGCGACCCATTTGGCTGGTTCGACGTAGAAAACGCGGGTGTCGTTGAGGCTCGTGGTGGCCAGGATGGCCGGATACTGCACGGGACGCACATTCTCGTAGGGCGTATAGGACTTCATGTAGGCGTAGACCTCGGGGTCGTGCAGAGGGTCCCCCCACTCTTCCCACTCGATGACGGTCAGCGGAAGTTCAGGATTCAAGATTGTGGTCAGGGCGTCGACGAATGGCACCGAAGCATGGATGGCGCGGAACTTCTCCGGTGCGAGATTCGCGACCGCACCCATGAGCAAACCACCAGCACTACCGCCGCGCGCCGCCAACCGGTCGGGCGAGGTGTATCCCTGCTCGATCAGGTAATCAGCACATGCGATGAAGTCGGTAAAGGTGTTCTTCTTGGCAAGTCTCTTGCCCTGTTCGTACCAGGTCCGGCCGAGCTCACCGCCGCCACGGACGTGGGCGATGGCGTAGACGATGCCACGGTCGAGCAGGGAGAGACGCGAGACCGAGAAGTTGGGGTCCATCGATAGCTCATACGACCCGTACCCGTAGAGCAGGGCCGGCGCCGAACCATCCAACGCGATGTCTGCCCTGCGAACGATCGACAACGGCACTCGGGTGCCGTCGGCAGCGGTGGCCCAGCCGCGCTCCTGGATGTAGTTCTCCGGCTGGTAGCTGCCGAACCGGGGATCATCGAGCACTGGTGTGCGCTTCAGCAAGGTCAGTTCTCGCGTCGCGAAGTGGTAGTCATAGATCGAGTCAGGGGTCAACAGTGACGCATAGCCAATGCGGATCGTTGGCGTCTCGTACTCGGATTCGCCGGGTGCCTCTACCACGTACACGGACTCGTCGAACTCGATGTCGGTGCCGGCCTCGAGATTGCCGCGGGCATTTCGAGGCATGACGTGCAGACCGGTGAGCCCGTCCCGTCGCAGTGACACGACCGCATGGCTGGCGTACGCGCTGACCGAGAGAATCCGCACGCCGTGGCGGTGCGGGACTACGGGCGTCCACTCGGTGTGACTGGTAGCAGTTAGCGGCGCCTCAGCGAGTTCAAAGTCTTCAGCGCCATCGTTGTGCACGATCAGCAGTCGATCGCCTGCCGGCTCCACGTCGTACTCGACTCCTTGGCGTCGTGGCGCAACGATCCTTGGCTCACCTTCGGGATCGTCAGCACTCAGCAGCCGGAATTCCGACGTGATCTTGCTTCCGGCTCCGATCAGGATCCATCGATCATCGCGGCTGGCATCGACGCTGAGCCAGAACCGTTCGTCAGACTCGGTGACCACCGCGATGTCTTCTGACGGGTCGCTGCTGAGTCGATGTCGCAATACGACATAGGGCCGCCAAGCCTCGTCCGCCCTGGTGTAGAAGAGGTGACTGTTCTTCGCCCAGGCGACGCCGTAGGCGGTATCGCTGATCTGGTCAGCAAGTAGCGCACCGGAGACCAGATCCTTGATCATGATTGTGAAGCGCTCGGCGCCGGTCAGATCGATCGAGTAGGCCAGCAACCGTCCGTCGAGGGACACGCTGAACGCGCCGAGGGAGAAAAACTCGTGACCTTCGGCCTCGAGATTGGCGTCGAGCAGCACCTCTTCGCCGACGATCTCTTGTTCTGGGTCGGGCCGCTTCTCGCGATCGCTCGCGATGACCCGGCAGTAGATCGGATACTCCGATCCTTCGACGGTACGAACGTAGTACCAGTACGCCGATCCGCCCGGGTGCGAGGTGTAGCTCGGCACGCTGAGGTCGGTTTCCTTGGTCCGGGCCTTGATCTCGCTAAAGATGGCGTCCTTGAGATCGGAGAGGTGACCGGTCTGAGCTTCGGTGTAGGCATTCTCCGCCTCCAGATAACTGATCACCTCTGGGTTGTC
The DNA here is from genome assembly GCA_025923975.1 of Propionibacteriaceae bacterium. Lineage (GTDB taxonomy): Bacteria > Actinomycetota > Actinomycetes > Propionibacteriales > Propionibacteriaceae > Microlunatus. The sequence continues at coordinate 15,525 of JAICEV010000009.1, read as the reverse complement.
CTTGTCCCGCAGCCATTCGTAAGGATCCAGGAACACGTCACCGTGATGGGTACGCGTGATCGGCTTGCGTTCCGCAACGGGAGCAGTGGACGTAGGGGGAGCGTCGACGTGCATGGTGGACGAGCGTAGCGGGCGGCGGAGACCAGCAGCCCAGCCGATCCTGTATTCCCGACGCGGCGCCGATGCGTGAGGATAGCCCCATGGGAGCAGAGGTCGACGCGACACAGTTCACGCGGGAGGACCGGAAGCGTCATCGAGACAAGGTCCGTAAGGGTCTCGATGTGCTGGCGCGCATGCTGACCGAGTCCCGCTTCGACTTCGAGCGGCCGATGGCGGGCCTGGAAATCGAGCTCAACCTGGTCGACACGGATTGCCAACCGGCCATGCGCAATGCCGAGGTACTGGCAGCCATCGCCGATCCTTCATTCCAAACCGAGCTGGGCCGTTTCAACATCGAGATCAATGTGGCGCCTCGCCGGCTGGTCGATTTCGGATTCTCCGACTTCGAGCAGTCAGTGCGAAAGTCGCTGAACGACGCAGACCCACGCGCCAAGGCCATTGGCGCTCATCTTGTGGTCATTGGCATTCTGCCCACCTTGATGCCGCATCACGTCACTCTGGAGAGTGTCAGTGAGAACCCGCGGTACTCGCTGCTCGACCAGCAGATCTTTGCGGCACGGGGTGAGGATCTGGAGATCATCATCGATGGCGTGGAGCGCCTCGCGATGGTGTCGAACACGATCATGCCGGAGGCCGCGTGTACCTCCACCCAGGTGCATCTTCAGGTAAGCCCGGACGACTTCGCCGGCTATTGGAATGCCGCTCAAGCGATCGCCGGCGTGCAGGTCGCGGTTGGTGCGAACTCACCGTTCCTGTTTGGTAAACAGTTGGTCGCCGAATCGCGCATCCCGCTGTTCGAGCAGAGCACCGACACCCGCAGTGAGGAGCTGAAAGCGCAGGGTGTACGGCCACGGGTGTGGTTTGGCGAGCGATGGATCACCTCGATCTTCGACCTTTTCGAGGAGAACTCCCGATACTTCCCGGCGTTGTTGCCGATCAGCTCCGATGAGGATCCCGTTGCGGTACTCGACAGCGGCGGAGTACCGCGGCTGGACGAACTCCGGCTTCACAATGGCACCATTTATCGCTGGAACCGGCCGGTCTACGACGTTAGTGGTGAGAGCCCGCACTTGCGGGTGGAGAACCGGGTGCTACCCGCAGGGCCGACCGTCTTGGACACGATGGCCAACGCTGCCTTCTTCGCCGGACTGGTACGCGCCTTGGCCAACGACGATCGCCCAATTTGGACTCAGATGTCCTTCCAGGCGGCCCAGGAGAACTTCGTATCCGGCATTCGGCACGGCATCAATGCCGAGGTTTATTGGCCTCAGGTAGGCCAGGTGCGAGTCGCCGAACTTGTGGTACGCAAGCTCTTGCCAATGGCCGCTGATGGCCTTCGCCAATGGGAGGCCGACGAGGCCGAGATCGGCCGGCTGCTGGACATCATCGAACGCCGCTGCCTACGTACGGCGAATGGCGCAACGTGGCAGGTCGCCGAGGTGGCGCGACGTGAGCAAGCCGGCGAGTCCAGGGAGGACGCATTGCGAGGCATGCTCGGCAGCTATATGCCGCGGATGCACAGCAATGAACCGGTCCACACCTGGGAGGTCCCCTGATGTCAGAGACGGTTCAGTCCGCCCCAGATCGGGATCACCCAGGAGAAGCCGAGCTGCTTACCCATTCGGTGCCTGCGGAGGCCCAACCGCTGATCGTCGTTGGCTATTCCTCGAAGCCTGAGGGACGAGCGGCGCTCAAGCGCGCATTGAGCGAAGCCCGCTTACGTGACGCGGCACTCGTGGTAGTAGATACCTCGCCGGAGGTGCAGTCGAATGACCTCACCGATGAGCTTTCTGCCTCAGGGGTCGCCTATGAGATCCGGACCCCGGCCGATCTGCAGGAATCGGCAGAGGAGCTGATCAGAATAGCTGAGACGACCGATGCCGATTTCATCGTTATTGGGCTCCGTCGCCGATCCCCGGTCGGGAAGCTGCTGCTGGGCAGCAACGCTCAGCGGGTGCTGTTGGACGCGGCGTGCCCGGTCCTCGCAGTGAAAGCGGAGCCCGGCGCCGGATAACCCAATTTTGATCCGTGCGTGATTGCTCCGCTGTTCCGACACGTGTCGCATCGGACGGGACGTTTGGAGATTCGTGTCAGAATACCGATTGGAGTACCTATTGACATCCGATGGGCGCTGCGTGCCCTAAATCCGCTAGGTCAGTCCGAGAGGCTCTTTGTGACACCCCCCTCCAAACTGCACACATCGGCTCGCGCTGTGCCTGCGGCCACAAGCCGAGCCCGGCAAGAAAGCGTTCCGGTAAAGAAGACCACCTCAGCCAAGAAGGCTGCCGCCAAGAAGGCGTCCTTGAAGTCAGTCGACAGTCCGCCCGCTAAGAAGGCGGCAGTTGCTCAGCCGGTCGCTGACGAGGAAGAGCTGCTGACAGCCGAGCCTGCGGCAGTTGATGAGGCAGTCGACGAGGCAGTCGAGGAAGTGGATCTCGAGGATATTTCGCTGGAGTCGCTCGAGGTCGACCTGGATGCCGAGGCGCTGACCGCTGATGTGGTGGTGGACCTGGAGAGCGACGAGGTCGTGCTCACCGTCGGCAAGAAACGAAGCCTGGACGATGTAGACGAGTCGGCATTCGAGCCGGCTGAAGAGGCCAAGCTCGAAGAGGAGCTGGCCGAAGATGAGGGCTTCACCTTGTCCGAGGCTGACGATGCCGACGAGCCCGAGCAGCAGGTTATGGCAGCGGGCGCCACGGCTGATCCGGTGAAGGACTATCTGAAGCAGATCGGCAAGGTCGCCCTGCTGAACGCCGAGCAGGAGGTTGAGCTAGCGAAGCGGATCGAAGCCGGGCTGTTCGCAGATGAGAAAATCAACGACGATCACACCAAGATCAAGGTGTCGCAGCTCGACGACTACGAGTGGATCGCCGAGGACGGCCGCCGCGCGAAGAATCATCTCCTGGAGGCGAATCTCCGCCTGGTGGTCTCATTGGCTAAGCGCTACACGGGTCGGGGAATGCTCTTCCTAGATCTCATCCAGGAGGGCAACCTCGGGCTGATCCGGGCGGTCGAAAAGTTCGACTACACCAAGGGCTACAAGTTCTCCACGTATGCGACCTGGTGGATCCGGCAAGCGATCACCCGAGCGATGGCCGACCAGGCTCGCACCATTCGCATTCCTGTGCACATGGTCGAGGTGATCAACAAACTGGCCCGTGTGCAGCGCCAGATGCTCCAAGATCTGGGCCGGGAGCCGACGCCGGAGGAGCTGGCGCGCGAGCTCGACATGACTCCGGAGAAGGTCGTCGAGGTCCAGAAGTACGGGCGGGAGCCGATCTCACTGCATACCCCGCTAGGGGAGGACGGCGACTCTGAGTTCGGCGACCTAATCGAGGATTCTGAGGCAGTGGTTCCCGCCGATGCGGTGAGCTTCACACTGCTGCAGGAACAGCTACATGACGTACTGGACACGCTCAGCGAGCGGGAAGCCGGCGTCGTGTCGATGCGCTTCGGATTGACTGATGGTCAGCCCAAGACCCTCGATGAGATCGGCAAGGTGTACGGGGTAACTCGCGAGCGGATCCGGCAGATCGAGTCCAAGACGATGAGCAAGCTGCGGCACCCATCCCGCTCCCAGGTGCTTCGCGACTACCTCGACTAGCCGACGCGCTTAGTCCCACCTGCGCCCAACGACAAAGTAGGCCGGCCCCAACCATGCTGGACTGAGATGGGGCCGGCTGAGTCGTCTCAGGGGATGTAAGGAATTTACTGGATTCGCTGCGTCTCGTCGTGGATCGTCAACGCCACTTGCTTGAGCTTGTCAGCGTGCTCCTTGCTGTGATGTGAGCAGAAGAGGAGGTCAAACCCGCTGGCCATGGTTACTCGTACGTATGCTTGCGCGCCGCACCGGTCGCAACGATCGGAGGCGTTCAAGGGGGAACCTTCGATGACAGGAGTGCTCACGGTCGGCCTCCCTTCCTGACGATCAGATGATCTTGCAGTTCTGAGCCATGCATCGTAGCGGTGATGCATGGCTTCGCATCTCTACAACATCTCGTCTGGCTCTGATTGTTCCGCCTCAGCGTCTCGAGCCAATGACTGTTGTGTAACAAATCCTGTGAATCGTTCACGCCGGTTGCTGTGATGCCATCACAGATTCGATTACGACACACAGCTCGGATTGCCCGCTTTGCGCCCGTCCAAACGCTGGCAGCGAGGTAATCTCGGCCCGTGCCAACTCCCAGCCCAGCAACGGAAAGCCGTGAATATGAGGCACGGCATCTGCTGGTGTTGGAGGGTCTTGAGGCGGTTCGGAAGCGGCCCGCGATGTACATCGGCTCGACCGATACCAGAGGGCTGATGCACTGCTTGTGGGAGATTATCGACAATGCGGTCGACGAGGCGCTCGGCGGTTACGGCAAGGAGATCTTCGTCACATTGCGCCCTGACGGTGGCATATCAGTGCGAGACCAGGGCCGCGGTATCCCTGTGGACATAGAGCCGCGGACCGGCCTATCTGGAGTAGAGGTGGTTTTCACCAAACTGCATGCGGGCGGCAAGTTCGGCGCGGGCTCCTACAACGCGACAGGTGGCCTGCACGGCGTGGGGTCTTCGGTTGTCAACGCGCTGTCCAGTCGGCTTGACGTCGAAGTAGACCGCAACTCCGCCACCTGGGCAATGTCGTTTCGTCGCGGCGTTCCTGGCACATTCGACGGGCCCGGGCCGACGGCGAAGTTCACGCCCGGAGGGAGCCTTCGCAAGATCGGTCGGGTGTCGAAAGGTACCACCGGCACCCGAGTGACGTACTGGCCCGACCGACAGATCTTCCTCCACGACGCTCAGCTGTCATTTCGGGATCTCCAGGACCGCGCCAGGCAGACCAGCTTCTTAGTGCCCGGATTGGCGCTCCACATCGCTGACATGCGCAGCCCAGATGTCGTGGAGGAGACCTATCTGCACCAGGGCGGTATCTCTGAGTTCTGTGAGTTTCTTGCACCGGACCATGCCGTTTCGGACGTCATTCGACTTCGCGGTACCGATCGGTTTACCGAGACGGTCCCGATGCTTGATGACGCAGGGCACATGGAGCCAGCCGACATCGACCGTGACCTCGAGATCGATGTCGCCGTCCGTTGGGGTGATGGCTACGAGACGCGCACTCAGTCGTTTGTGAACATCATTGCGACGCCCAAGGGCGGCACTCATGTCATTGGCTTCGAACGCGGGTTGATCAAGGCGTTCGGCAACGCCCTCCAAAACACCCGGCTGCTGAAGAACGGCGACGAAGTGCTCAAGGAGGACGTGCTGGAGGGCATGACGGCCGTCGTCACGGTACGGCTGGCTGAGCCACAATTCGAGGGGCAAACCAAAGAGGTGCTTGGTACGCCTGCGGTGTCGCGGCTGGTGGCTAAGGCCGTCGAAGGTGAGGTCACCAAGTTTCTGGGGTCCACCAAGGCGGCGACCAGAGCACAGGCTCGGGCAGTCTTGGAGAAGGTTGTCGGCGCCTCTCGCGCTCGGATTGCTGCACGACAGCACCGTGAGGCCCAGCGTCGCAAGAATGCACTGGAATCATCCTCACTGCCGGCCAAGCTCGTCGACTGCCGCAGCAATGACGTCGACCGGTCGGAGTTGTTCATCGTGGAGGGAGATTCGGCGCTCGGTACGGCCAAGCTGGCCAGAAACTCCGAGTTCCAGGCCTTGCTGCCTATTCGGGGCAAGATCCTTAACGTCCAGAAGGCTTCGATCGGCGACATGTTGAAGAACGCGGAGTGCGCCTCGATCATCCAGGTGGTCGGTGCCGGGTCTGGTCGCAGCTTCGACATCGATGCGGCTCGCTACGGCAAGATCATTTTCATGGCCGACGCCGATTCCGACGGTGCTCATATCCGCTGCCTGCTCGCCACATTGTTCTTCCGATACATGCGACCACTTGTTGACGCTGGGCGAGTGTTCACCGCTGTGCCGCCGCTGCATCGGTTCGAGCTGACAAATCCGCGCAAGGGCCAGGAGAAGTACATCTACACCTACTCCGACGCTGAGTATCAGCGGAAGGCGGCAGAGCTCACCAAGAAGGGCCTGCACTTCAAGGAGCCACAGCGCTACAAGGGACTCGGCGAGATGGACGCCGACCAGTTAGCCGAGACCACGATGAGTCCTCGGCACCGTATGCTGCGCCGGATGACGGTGGACGACGGGCTGATCGCCGAGGCGACCTTCGAGATGCTGATGGGCAATGACGTCGTCCCGCGCAAAGAGTTCATCATCGACGGGGCGTACGCGCTCGACGCCGCCACGATCGACGCGTAATTCATGCTCTGCCGGCGTCAATCCCAGCGTTCGAGGAGGCCGGTGTCCACGTCGTAGTAGAAGCCGCCTACGACTGCTCGATTGCCCACAAGAGGATGATTTCGAAGTTTCTCGACGTCGCGATGCAGGGTACGCCGCTGGTCGGCCGATGCGCCGAACCGCACCCAGGAGGCGTCTGCGCCACTGGCATTGCGGATGTGATCGATGATCACGTCGTCGTCAGTCGCAGCCATGGCGCAGCGGCTATGCGGGATCACCATGATGCGGTTGACATTGAGTAGATGGACGCCCGCGATGCAACCAGCCAGGGCGGAGGTGGTCACCCGACCGCCGGGGGTACGGATGATCTTGGCGTCGCCGAAGGTCAGCCCGACCATCTCCAAAGGAACGATCCTGGAGTCCATGCAGGTGATCATCAGGACGCCGGCGTGTGCTATTCCGTCGAAGCCGTGCTGATCAAAGCTTGCAGCGAACTTCTTGTTGTTGGCAAGCAGGTCGTCGAAGGCATCGGATAAGCCCTCAGGGTGAGCCGGCCGGTGATCGGGTGAGTGTTCCATTGCCTGTCGGCCTCCAGTGCGATGTGGGTTAGCCGGCTGCTGCCGATCCGATCGCCGCAATGGGCTGACTGCCCGGGATTCCGGACCCGTCTCGCCGGGCGTCGGCGGCCGGCAGCGGAACGGGACTACCGCTAGCCGCGGCGGCTATGGCGGGCGCCGGCCCCGCCCAGGCGAGCAGCAGAGAATCCTCGCCTTTGAGGAACCGATGGCAGCGTACTCCACCGGTTCCCCGGCCCTTGGCCGGATACTGTCGATAATCTGTGACCTTCACTGAGCCGGCGTCGGTCCCCGGCAGAGCGCGAGATGTGCCGGAAACGGTGGCGACCACCGCGTCGGCTGCAGCCACCGCCCCGAAGTAGATCACCCGTGCACCGATGCCCAGTTTGATGCCCGCCATGCCGCCACCCGAGCGACCCTGCGGTCGGACAGTCGCGGCAGGGAAGTGCAGCAGCTGGGCGTCGTTGGTGATGAAGACGAGCTCGGCTGCCGTCGTGCTGAGTTCAACTGCACCGACAACCCGATCACCTGGGTCGAGCCTGATCACATCCCAGGACTCCTTGCCGAGAATTTCTGGGTTGACCCGCTTGACGATACCTTGAGCGGTTCCGAGGGCTAGGCCGAGCGAGTCATCGGTCAGCGTCGTCAGGCAGAGCACCTTCTCATCCGCGGCCAGAGTGACCAGCTCGCTGACATGGGTACCGCCCTGGAGGTTAGGTGCCTGAGCAGTCGCGGGCACCGTCGGAAGGTCCAAAGTGGAGATCTTGATCAGCCGGCCGGCGCTGGTGATCAGTCCGCAGTCTCCGCGGGCAGTCGAAATGATCTTGGACACAATGAGGTCGTGGTTGGCCCGGGTACCCACTGGTGGTAGCGGCTGCGCGTGGTTGGTACGGGCCAGCAGACCGGCGGAGGAAAGCAGCACCCAGCAGGGATCGTCGGCGACCTCCAGTGGAACCGTCGCAGCGGTGGCCGCGACACCGCTGGCGGCGAGCAGGATCGTTCGGCGCGGCGTGCCGTGCTGCTGGGCGATCTCCGCGAGCTGGTTGCCGACAACGGTCCGGAGCTGCTCGGGGTTGTCCAAAATCTCGGTGAGTTCGGCGATGGTCGCTTCCAGCTTGTCCCGTTCGCTCTCAAGCTCGATCCGACTGAATCGAGTGAGCCTACGGAGCGGCATCTCGAGGATGTAGTTCGTCTGGATCTCCGTTAGCTCAAAAACTTCCATGAGCCGAGTGCGGGCCTGGGCAGTGTCGTCAGAAGTACGGATGATGGCGATCACGTCATCGATGTCCAGGATTGCCACCAGCAATCCTTCGACCAGGTGAAGGCGCTCCCGGGCCTTGGTTCGGACGAATTCCGTGCGCCGCCGGGTCACCTCGTAGCGGTGCTCCAGGTAGACAGTCAGCATGTCCCGCAGCGTCAGGGTGCGTGGCTGGCCATCCACCAGGGCGACGGCATTGATCGCGTAGTTGTCTTCGATCTTGGTTAGCTTGTAGAGCTGTTCCAGGATGGCGTCGGGATTGAAGCCGCTCTTGATTTCGATCACTAGTCGAGTGCCATTGGCTCGGTCCGAGAGATCCTTGACATCGGCGATGCCCTGCAGCTTGCGCGCGTTGACAAGGTTCTTGATCTGTTCGATCACCCGCTCTGGGCCGATGAGGTAGGGCAGTTCGGTGATGACGATGCCCTTGCGACGTGGATGTACCTGCTCGATCCGGGCGGTTGCGCGCATCCGGAACGATCCCTTTCCAGTGTGGTAGGCATCGCTGATACCGTCCAGCCCGATGATCTTGCCGCCACTCGGCAGGTCGGGTCCAGGAACGAAGCGCATCAGCTCGTCGATGTCAGCGTCGGGGTGCTTGATCAAGTGGCGCAGCGCCTGAACGACTTCCACCAGGTTGTGCGGTGGGCAGTTGGTGGCCATACCAACCGCGATCCCGGTTGCCCCGTTGACCAGCAGGTTGGGGAAGGCAGCCGGGAGCACCGTCGGCTCGACGTCTTTGCCGTCGTAATTCGGTTTGAAGTCGACGGTGTCCTCGTCCAGTCCATCAGTCATGGCCGCTGCGGCTGGTGACATTCGGCATTCTGTGTAGCGCATGGCCGCCGGGCCGTCGTCAAGCGATCCGAAGTTGCCGTGACCGTCGACCAGCGGCAGTCGCATGGTCCATGGCTGCGCCGTTCTGACGAGCGCATCGTAGATAGCACCGTCGCCATGCGGGTGGTACTGACCCATGACCTGACCGACAACGCGGGCGCACTTGACGTGCGAACGGTCCGGCCGTACGCCCATCTCGTCCATTGAGTACAAGATCCGACGCTGCACAGGTTTGAGGCCGTCGCGGGCGTCAGGAAGGGCCCGCGAGTAGATCACCGAGTACGCGTACTCCAAGAAGCTGGCTTGCATCTCAGAGGAGACGTCGATATCGACGATTCGTTCGGTGAAGTCATCCTCGGGTGGTGCTGGTGTTCTGGCCATTGAACGCGGATTCTCCCCTCTAGCCGTGTCCGCTAATTCAGTGTCGCACCGGCCGTTCCCATCAGGGCGACGACACGTTGTGCGCGCACGGGCCAGGGCTAGAGGAAGGACTTCAGGTCGTCTAGTAGCGACTCGCCGGCCTGGACCTCGCGGGCGTAGAGAACTCCGTAGCTGAAACCGTTCTGACCCGACCGGATTCCGAGGCGGGTGCCGAGCTCCCGCAGAAAGGCTGCGCTCACGATGCTGTCCTGATAGTTCCCCAGCAGATCTTGCAGATCCTTACGTTGTGAAATGATCTTGTCAGCCTTGCTGCCCCACACCGGCAGGGCAGCCTCTACGGCATAGCGATGACGCTTCGATGCCTTGCGAGCGCTATGGAACAGCTCCTCAGACGGCTCGCCAGCAAGCCGGGCGGCGGCCGCCTTTGTGAGCCGCCTGTTGACCTTCCTCTTAGCCTTCTTGATGAGAGGGTCGATGGCATCGGCAGGAGCGTCAGCAGCGCTGGTGAATGGTGGGTCACTACGCCAACGGTGGATCAGACCGATCAATTTGCGGTAGCGCTCGGAGTCCAGCGCCTCGGTCATCGCGTCGGCTGCCTGCTTCCGCTGTGTAGCCAGCTCAACCTGAATGGTTGAAGCAACCGGACCGAGAATCAGCTCTCCCGGCAGCTCGTCCAGTAACGCGGCTTGTCGCTGCGCCAGGATGTCCATGTCCCGCACCCCGCCGAGTAGGCCTGCCCACCAGACCAGCCCTTCCTCCAGATGCGCAGCCTCGGAAGGTTCGAAGAACTCAGCAAACACCCGGATCGTGCTACGCATCCGACGTACTGCCACTCTGACCGCGTGGACGACATTCTCGCCAGCGCGCAGCTGGGCTTCGGAGTCAATGATCACGGTGCATTGCTCTGAGAGGTAGTCAGCTATCAGGTCGCGAACGCTGCCGGCTTTGTTGTTCATACTGGCGTTCACCGGGCAGCGGATGTGCCGAGCGCACGACGCGCCGCGGGTAGATCGATGGGCATGGCGTGACCCTACGCCGAATGCGCAACGTCTACGGCGTTGTCCAGAGTGTCGGTCAAACCACGAACTACTCCCGTCTGATCATGAACTAGTGCACGCGGCCCATTCGGACGTCGGGAGCTCCCAGACGAGCGGCGTCCGCCGAGAGATCATCTGGCTGATCCTGTGACTCGCGTTCAGCGGCAACCCTTTTCTGGTAGTGCTCCACCTCGCGATCGACATCGGCCGGCTCCCAGTGCAGGATCGGCGCAACCAGCCGTGCGACCTCAGGTGCCGCCGCTAGACCCCGGTCCCAGGTCTCGATCGATATGCGGGTACGCCGGGCCAAGATGTCGTCCAGATGGAGTGCGCCCTCGTGCGAGGCAGCGTAGACGGCTTCGATCTTGAGGTACGTCGGCGCACCCTCAAGCGGATGGGCAAGCTCCGGCGAGGACTTGATCAAGTCCAGCAGCTCGGGAAGCAAGGAGCCGTACCGGTTAAGCAAATGCTCGACCTGAAGATCACGTAGGCCGGTCTCACGGACAAGTAAGGGGCGCGCATTCCACAGCGCGTGGTAGCCCTCGGCGCCCAACAACGGCACTTCCTCAGTGCAGGAGGCTGGCACTTTCAAATCCAACTCGCGGACCGCCGCATCAACGGCGTCTTGGGCCATCACACGGTAGGTGGTGTATTTGCCGCCGGCAATCATCACTAGGCCGCGTACCGGAGAGGCGACGGCATGCTCCCGGGAGAGCTTCGACGTTGAGTCGGATTCACCGGCCAGCAACGGCCGCAGCCCGGCATAGACACCGATGACGTCGTCACGTGTCAGCGGGTCTGCGAGCAAGGTGTTGGCATGGTGGAGCAAGTAGTCGATGTCGGCCTGGCTGGCCGCGGGATGGGCACGATCCAGTTGCCAATCGGTGTCGGTCGTGCCAATGATCCAGTGGCTGCCCCACGGGATGATAAACAGCAGGCTCTTCTCGGTTCGCGTAATGAGTCCAGTCCTGGAGTTGATGCGGTTCCGCGGTATCACCAGATGGATACCTTTAGATGCCCGGACCTGAAACTGTCCACGACCGCCAAGCATCTGCTGGAGCTCGTCTATCCACACACCGGTGGCGTTGATCGTCTGCTTTGCACGGATGGTGAAGGTGCGGCCGGACTCAAGATCACGAACCTCGACGCCGCCTACACGGTCAGCCTCACGCAGGAAGCCGATCACCCGGGTGCTCGTGGCTACTGCTGCGCCATAGTGGGCTGCAGTTCGTCCGATCATCATGGTGTGCCGGGCGTCGTCGACAAGGCCCTCATAGAACTTGATCGAGCCGACCATTGTCTGGCGATTCGCGGAGGGAAACGACTCGAACGTGCGCTTGCGGCCCAGGTGACGCATGTGTTGCGGCACTCCACGTCCGGCGCCGAGCACGTCGTACACGCCGATCCCGAGGCCTCCGTAGCCGCGGTCGATCACCGGCCGCATCAGCGGGTAGAGGAATGGCACGGGCTTGGCCAAATGCGGAGCCAACTTGTTCAGAGCCAGCCAGCGCTCCTTGAGAGCCTCGAAAACCAGGGCGAAGTTCAGGTGCTCGAGATAGCGCAGGCCGCCGTGGAACAACTTGCTGGACCGGCTTGAGGTACCAGCGGCGAAGTCACGGGCTTCCACAAGACCCACGCGCAGACCGCGGGTGACTGCGTCGAGCGCACAGCCGCAGCCAGTGACGCCGGCGCCGATGACGAGAATGTCGAGATCCTCATTCGCCAGCCGGTCGAGAGCATTGGCCCGGGCCTCGGGACCGAGTGGGGAGGTGGTGGAGAACATCGGTGCCTTCAGGGGTTGACCAGGAAGGACCGTTCCGGGTCATGGCGACCTTCGATGAGCCGAATAGTGCCCGACCGGGATCGCATCGACAGCGAATGGGTCACAATGCGGTGGCTCTCGAATCGCACGCCGCGGAGCAGTGATCCGTCAGTGACGCCTGTGGCAGCAAAGAAGACGTTGTCAGAGGACACCAAGTCGGTAGTCGTGAGTATCCGATTCAAGTCGAAGCCGGCGTCCAGGATCGCCGACCGCTCAGCGTCGTTCCGGGCAATCAGGCGGCCGAACATCTCGCCGCCCAGGCAGCGGAGGGCGCAGGCGGCCAGCACGCCCTCGGGAGTACCACCGACGCCAACCAGCAGATCGACCCCGGTTGAGGGCGTGGCGGCCATGATCGCGCCGGCTACATCGCCGTCAAGTAGGAATCGGATGCGGGCACCCGCCGTCCGTATTTCTGCGACTAGCTCGGCGTGTCGGGTCCGATCAAGGACGCAGACCGTCAGGTCGGAAACCTGCCGGTCGGTCGCCTCGGCGATCTTCGCCAGGTTGTCGGCAATCGGTGCATCAAGATCGACGGCGTCTGCTGCCTCCGCCGGCACGACCAACTTCTGCATGTACACCGCTGGTCCAGGGGAGAACATCGTGCCGCGCGGAGACACCCCGATGATGCTGACGGCATCGGGAAGGCCCTTGGCAGTCAGCGTGGTGCCGTCGACTGGGTCGACTGCGATGTCCCACTCCGGCCCGGAGCCGTCGCCGACCCGCTCGCCGTTGAACAGCATTGGAGCTTCGTCCTTCTCGCCCTCACCGATCACCACGATGCCGTTCATCCGGACTGAACCGAGGACCGGGCGCATCGCATCAACGGCGGCCGCATCCACCTGGTTCTTGTCGCCAAAGCCCATGTACCGCGAGCAGTTGATGGCGGCGGCTTCGGTCGCCCGCACCAGCTCCAGGGCGAGATTTCGGTACGGATCTGGCGCTACGCGTTCCGGCGTGCCGGGTTGGACCTCTGTTGCCATCTCCACACTCCTTTTGTCGTCGCTGCGATAACCGCTAGACCTGAACCCAGTCGAGCGTCCGTTGTACGGCCTTCTTCCACCCCTCATAGCCGGCTGCGCGCTCGTCGTCGCTGATCTGAGGGGCCCAACGCCGGTCCTCCAGCCAGTTATCCCGAAGATCTTCCGGCGACGTCCAGAACCCTGTCGCCAGACCGGCGGCGTACGCGGCACCCAGCGCGGTCGTCTCCGCCACCACCGGCTTGCTCACTTCGACGCCGAGCGTGTCGGCCTGGATCTGCATACAGAGCGCGTTCGCGGTGACACCGCCATCAACCTTCAGCTCGTCGAGCTGAACTCCGGCATCCTTCTCCATAGCTTCAACGACATCGCGGCTCTGATAACAAATGGCCTCCAGCGTTGCCCGCGCGATGTGCTCGCGGGTGTGGAACCGGGACAGACCGACGATCACGCCCCGCGCATCAGAGCGCCAATAGGGTGCAAAGAGTCCGGAGAAGGCAGGAACGAAATACAGCTGGGCTGCGCTCTCGACCTGGCTCGCCAGGGTTTCGATCTCCGCGGCGTTACGAATGATCTGGAGCTGGTCGCGCAGCCATTGCACGGCCGAACCGGTGACCGCGATCGAGCCCTCCAGGGCATAGACCGGTGGGGCCTCGCCGAACTGGTAGCAAACAGTGCTGAGTAGGCCGTTGGTTGAGCGGAACAGCTTCTCGCCGGTATTGAGCAGCAAGAAATTGCCGGTGCCATAGGTGTTCTTGGCCTCGCCTTCACGCAGGCAGACCTGGCCGACCATCGCCGCCTGTTGATCGCCCAGATCGCCCGCAATCGGTACCTCGCCGCCGAATGGGCCGTCTGCGCGGGTGCGCTGATACGCCGCTGCGTCGGAGGACGGCACGATGGTCGGCAGCATCGCGTGCGGGATTCCGAAGAAACTCAGCAGCTCCGGGTCCCAGTCGAGGGTTTCCAAGTCCATCAACATAGTGCGGCTGGCGTTGGTGACATCGGTGATGTGCTGGCCACCGTCAATGCCGCCGGTCAGGTGCCACAACAGCCAGCTGTCAGTAGTGCCGAAGAGGGCCCGGCCTCGTTCGGCAGCATCCCGCACCTCGTCGACGTTCTCCAAGATCCACTGCAATTTGCCGCCGGAAAAGTATGTGGCAGGTGGCAGGCCTGCTCTATGCCGAATGACGTCACATCGGCCATCGCGATCAAGCGCGGCGGCGATCCTGTCGGTACGAGTGTCCTGCCAGACAATCGCGTTCCCGTACGGCTCGCCTGTGACGGGATCCCAGACGACCGTTGTTTCACGCTGGTTGGTGATCCCGAGTCCGGCCAAGTCGGCTGCGACCAGGCCGCGCTCCGCCAGGGCTTGTCGTACCACCTCTTGGGTGCGCTGCCAGATCTCCAAGGGATCGTGCTCCACCCATCCAGCCGTGGGCATGAGCTGTTGGTGCTCGAGCTGATACTTGCCGACTTCGCGGCCTGAGTGATCGAAGATCATGCAGCGAGTGCTCGTCGTACCCTGGTCGATTGCAGCGACGAAGTCGGCCATGGCTTGAACACTATTCCTACCCGATGCTCACGCCCAGATTAGGCTTTGGCCGTGTCCGTGAGCCAGGCCCGGGGAAATATTGACGCGGATCCGCCCGGATATCCACGAGAGTGGGAAGCCGACGTGCTGCTGGCCGACGGTGGTGTCGCACATCTACGCCCGATTCGGCCGTCCGATGCGGACAGGCTCGTCGCCTTCTACGAACGGGTCTCGCCGGAGTCGAAGTACCTCCGCTTCTTCGCCGCGTATCCGCGGCTGAGTAATCGGGACGTCAAGCTCTTCACCGAGGTCGATTACGTGGACCGGGTGGCGTTCATCATCACCCTCGGTGAGGACATGATCGCGGTCGGGCGCTACGACCGTACCGAGAATGATCATGCAGAAGTGTCCTTCTTGATCGAGGACGCACACCAGGGTCGCGGCATCGCCCAGCTGCTGCTGGAGCATCTGGCCCAAGCCGCTCGGGAGCGTGGGATCACCCGCTTCGTGGCGGAGGTGTTGCCGGAGAACCGACGGATGGCCAAAGTGTTTGCCGACGCCGGCTACCGCGTGTCCAAGGACATGGAAGATGGCGTCCTTGCTGTCGAGTTCCCGATCTTGCCCACCGACACCTCGGTCGGCGTCATGGAGCGCCGGGAGCATCGCGCAGAAAGCGCCTCGGTCCGGCGGCTGCTCAGTCCGCAGCGGATCGTGGTTTACGGACAAGGCGATCGAGTGCAGGAATTGATCAATTCGATACTC
>JAICEV010000008.1 GCA_025923975.1 Propionibacteriaceae bacterium | reverse complement strand
TTCGGACTGACCGATTTCTATCTGGAACTGTCAACGCGCGACCCGGAGAAGTCGGTCGGCTCCGACGAGGACTGGGAGAGGGCGACCGATGCATTACGCAAGGCCGCCGAGACCTCCGGCCTCGAGCTAGTCCTCGACCCAGGCGGAGCAGCCTTCTACGCGCCGAAGATCTCGGTTCAAGCCCACGACGCGATCGGTCGGAGTTGGCAGCTGTCGACCATCCAAGTCGACCTGATGTTGCCGGACCGGTTCGATCTGGAGATCACCGCCCCCGACGGCAGCCGGCAGCGCCCAGTCATGATCCATCGTGCGCTCTTCGGGTCCATTGAGCGCTTCCTGGCTGTGCTGGTCGAGCACTACGCAGGTGCCTTTCCGCCTTGGTTGGCCCCTGTGCAGGTGATCGGCATCCCGGTAGCGGCGGAGCACAACGCTTATCTGCTCAGCGTCGCGGATCGGTTGCAAGCGGCCGGGGTTCGCGTCGAAGTCGACACCTCTGGCGACCGTATGCAGAAGAAGATCCGCAATGCCGAGCGAATCAAGGTCCCATACATCCTGATTGCCGGTGCCGAGGACGCCGCCGCCGACGCGGTGTCTTTCCGTTATCGCGATCGACGGCAGAAGAATGGGATCCCGATCGATGTGGCGATCAGCGAGATCACCGGCGATATCTCGGCGCGGCGCCAAGTCTGAGTCACAGACTTGTCAGAATCTGGTTGAGCTGTAGGTCGATAGAACTCTGACGAGTCGGCGGAGTGGGGAGAGGGACGTAGGCAATGGGAGAGCCCGAGGACTCGGCCGCTCATCCCGGCACTCCTGACGGATTCGAGCGGTTGTGGACCCCGCACCGGATGGTCTACATCAAGGGAGAGAACAAGCCGGCCAGCCCCGAGGAGCAGGAATGCCCCTTCTGCGCCGTGCAGTCCCGCGACGACCGGGAAGGCTTGATCGTGCATCGCGGCGATCTTGCCTACGCCGTACTGAATCTCTATCCCTATTCGCCCGGACACCTGTTGATCTGCCCGTATCGACATGTTGCAGATCTCACCGAGTTGGACCACGAGGAGGTCTGTGCTCTCGGCGCACTGACCCAGGACGCCATGCGCGTGTTGCGGGCGGCGAGCTCGCCCCACGGCTTCAACCTGGGCATCAACCAGGGCGCGGTCGCAGGGGCCGGAATCGCCGCCCACCTGCACCAGCACGTCGTCCCGCGCTGGGCCGGAGACGCCAACTTCCTTCCTGTAGTTGGGCAGACAAAGGCACTGCCGCAGCTACTGGACCAAACCTGGGAGATCGTACGCAACTGCTGGGACTCCTACGTCGCCTCGGGCGATAGCTGATGCTCGAGCGCTTTCGCGGCATGTCCGCCGCCCTCCTTGGCCCCATCGCACGGCTGCTGGTCAGGCTTGGAGTTTCACCCGACGTCGTGACGATCTTCGGCACTCTGGGAGTGGCGATCAGCGCGCTGATCTGCTTTCCGCAAGGCTGGTTGTGGCAGGGCGTACTCGTGGTGACGATCTTCGTCATCTCCGACATGATCGACGGCCTGATGGCCAAGATCACCGGCAAGACCAGCAATTGGGGCGCGTTCTTGGACTCCACCTCCGACCGGTTGGGCGACGCTGCGGTCTTCGGAGGCATCCTGCTCTACTTCGTGTACCGGGAAGACTCAACGCTGTGGGCAGCAATAGCCCTGGCTGGACTGGTCTTCGGACAGTGGACCTCATACGTGAAGGCACGAGCCGAGAGCCTGGGGTTCGTCTGCACGGGTGGCCTAGCCGCGCGCGCAGACCGGCTGGTGATCATCCTCGTCGGGGCATTTCTGGCCGGACTGGGAGTTCCGTACGTGCTGCAGGTCGCCGTTGCGGCGCTGGCGGTGACAAGCATGATCACGGTACTGCAGCGCATCGCACAGGTCCGCAAGCAGGCCAAGGCAGCTAATGCTGCGTCGGCCTGACGGGATAACCGCATTCGTGGGTGCAGGAAGGCGCGACCTACTGCGCAACTGGCTGTTGCGGGGCATCTATCGCTTCGGTTGGCGAGTGGCTGCCTTGCTTCCGCCTCGGCTGGTTACCTTGATCATCGACGCTGCCAGCTGGGTGGCGTTGAGGCGCGATGGTTTGCACGTCCGTACGCTGCGGCGCAATTTGGCCCTTACCACCGGGACGCCGGTCCACAGTGACCTGGTGCTGGCGGCTCTGAAGTCCTACCTACGCACCTTCTACGAGGTGCTGGCCCTTCCGATGTGGTCCGAACCCGAGATTCGGCAACGTGTTTCCGCGATCAACGAGCCAGCGGTCCGAGGCGCCTACGCCGGACAGGGAGCTGTCGTCGCCCTGCCGCACAGTGCCAACTGGGATTTGGCAGGTGCCTGGGCCTGCGCCAGCGGGATGCCCGTGACAACCGTTGCCGAGCAACTCTCCGATGCGGAGTACGCGGCCTTCGTCGCCTTTCGGGAGAGCCTCGGGCTGCAAGTGGTTTCCCATCGAGATCCTGACGCCCTGGCCACGCTCATCGACGCGATATATTGCCGCCGGGTGGTTTGCCTGCTCGCGGATCGGGACCTGTCGGGTACCGGTGTACCGGTGTCCTGGCGGGGGCATCCCATCACGATGCCGGCCGGCCCGGCGATTGTTGCCCGGCGCACTGGCGCAGCCTTGCTGCCCGCCGTCTGCCGGTTCACCAAGAACGGCATGTCGATCATTATTGGAGAGCCGATTGCGCACCGTCGGGGGAGGGATGGCCTGGTGGCGATGATGCAGGACGTCGCCGATTTCTTCGCCGATACCATCGCAAACCAACCTGAGGACTGGCACATGATGCAGCCGTTCTTCCCCGACCGGCGGCCAGCCGGGGAGGCTCGGTGACCGATCAGCGCCGTTCCCTGCGGGTCGGCCTGGTCTGTCCGTACTCCTTCGACGTTGCGGGTGGAGTCCAGAATCATGTCCTCGGCCTGGCGCGCTACTTGCGCCAAGCCGGGCATCGGCCGTACGTGCTGGCCCCTGGCGAACTCCGTCCCTCAGCTGCGACTCTCGACCTCGAAGACTTCGTAAGCGTCGGCGCTGCCGTGGCTGTCCCTTACAACGGGTCCGTTGCCCGCGTCAGCTTCGGACCGCTCAGCGCGGCGCGCGTACGCCGCTGGCTACGAAACGGCAAGTTCGACCTCATCCACATCCACGAGCCCATTACGCCGAGCATCTCGTTGCTGGCCTTATGGGCAGCCGAACAGCCAGTGGTCGCCACATTTCATACCGCAACCCCGCGATCGCGATCCATGCAATTGGCAAGCGGCGTGCTGCGGGCAGCGATTGAGAAGATCGATGCCGGCATCGCAGTGTCGGAGTCGGCACGCAGCGTGGTCGTCCAGCATCTGGGTCGAGATGCCGTGGTCATTCCCAACGGGATCCGGTTCGATGACTTCGCTCGAGGACCACACCTGCGCCCTGAGCTGGCCGAAGCGCACCCCTCGACAAATTCAGGGCGCACAGCTGGATCGCCTATGCCATCCCAGCAGCCAAGATTGATCTTCATCGGCCGGCTCGATGAGCCGCGCAAGGGCCTCGATGTGCTGCTGGCCGCAATTCCGCAGATCAGGGCGGCTCGACCTGATCTCGAGGTGATCGTCGCGGGTCAGGGAAGCCGGCGGCTGCCATCCTGCTGCCGCAGTCTCGGCACGATCAGTGATGAGACCAAGATCGCGTTGCTGAATACCGCCGATGTCTTTGTGGCGCCGCAGCTAGCCCGGGAGAGCTTTGGCATCGTGCTGCTGGAAGCAATGGCGAGTGGCGTCCAGATCGTGGCCTCCGACCTTCCATCATTTGTGGACGTCCTCGGTGGGCCACACGATGCAAGCAGGCTGGGCGAGGTGTTCACTGTCGGTGATCATCGCGCGCTCGCTGGTGCAGTGCTCCACGTCTTGGACCATCCCAGCCCGCTGCGGGCAGCGAGGGCGCAGCAGGCAGCCCGCCACTACGACTGGTCGAGTGTGGGCCCAGCCGTCCTCGCTGTCTATCGAGCGACCCTTTCCGCGGCGCCTGCTCGACGGACCGGGAACGTTGTCGGATGAGCACGCTGGAAGTTCTGGCAGCGTTGATCATCGTTTTGGTGATCTTGATTTGGCGGATCAGCTGGCTCGCCAGCCGAGTCCACCGGGCGACCCTGCGAACCGAACGCACCTGGTCGGCGCTCGACGGTGCGTTGGTAGGGCGTGCTGAGCGCGCCACCGAACTTGTCACGATGCCCGGCATCGATCCGGCCACAGCTTTGCTGGTCCTGGATGCGGCGGCTGCTGCGCTGGAGCCGGACCTGTGCCGGGGCGAACGTGAGCGTGCCGAGAGTGACTTGAGCCACGTACTGGATGCGGTCGGTCCGATGCTCCCGGCCAGTCCCAGTGAGCTCACCTCCGAGCGCGCACGAGCCAGCATCTGCCGCCGGCTGCACAACGATGCTGTCGCGACGGCCCTCTCGCTACGCCGCCGATACATGGTTCGAATTCTGCGATTGGCCCGGCATACGAATGAGCCACGTCCGTTCGAAATGGCCGACGGTAAATACTGCACTCTGCCGGCTGGCCCGCTGGAAACGGACCAACCGTCATAGTGGGAGGTCGAGAACTAGGCTGGCTTCGTGAACGGTAGCGAGCGGCGGATCTCGGACGCCGGCGTTTCGCATAATCCTGAAAAACAACCGGCGAGCACCACGGATGAATTGTCAGCAACGCCGGCCAGTGTGACGCAAGCCGTTCCGCTGTACGACACCGATCGGGTGTGGACCCTGCCAAACCTGCTGAGCTTCCTGCGGCTGGCCGGTGCTCCCGTTGTGCTGTGGCTCATTATTGGCCCGCAAGCGGATGGACTCGCAGTCCTGGTTCTCGCGCTTGGCGGTTTCACCGACTGGCTGGACGGTTACCTGGCGCGGGCGTGGCACCAGACCTCTCGGATCGGACAAATGCTGGATCCGATTGCCGATCGCCTTTACATTCTTGCGGTCTTGCTTGGACTGGCGCTACGGGAGATCGTGCCGTGGTGGCTGGTTGTGCTCGTGGCAGGACGAGATGTCTTTGTCGTGGTTCTGGTACCAGTCCTCAAGACACGAGGCTATTCATCGCTGCCCGTGCACTTCCTGGGCAAGGCCGCCACCTTCAGCCTGCTCTACGCGTTCCCCTTGGTGCTGCTTGGCTCAGGCGAGGAGGGGTGGCTTCAGCTGGCCTGGGTGTTGGGTTGGGCATTCGCCATCTGGGGCACGGCTCTGTACTGGTACGCCGGAGGCCTGTATGTTGCTCAGACCGTACGTTTGCTCCGCTCCACACCGCCAATCCACAACCGTCGTCGCTCTAGCGTGACCCGCTAGGGCGGCGCGGGGACCGCTCCACAGCCGGATGACAGTTACTTCCGTACGACGCCGAGCCCGTCGCACCCAGGCCGCAACCTCTGAAATCCGACCGCCCACGCGCTCGGCGGGTCGACCGTTGGACGCCAGCATGGATCTGCTGAATCAGATCATCCGGCACCCCGTCGATCCCGATTACGTACTCGCGACCGCCCGCGGAGACGAGCCAGCCAAAAGACGATGGACACTCGGCGTGCTTGCGATGATCATTGGCGCCCTGTTCGCCGTGGCGGCGCTGCAAACCACCCGGTCAGCTCCTGTACTTCAGTCGGAGCGAACGGAGTTGATCAATCGTGTTCAGACCGCGGAACGCGAACAGGATCAGCTCCAGGGGAGAGTCACCTCCTTGTCGGGCGAGATCGCAACGCTGCGAGCCGCGGCCTTGGGCGATGATGACGCGGCCCATGTGCTGGAAATGCGCATCGATGCACTCGACCCAGTGGTTGGCAACGTCGCGGTCAGCGGACCTGGCGTGCTGATCGTGGTGGATGATTCACCGTCCGCCGCCGCAGACGCCCGGGACCGGGTTCTCGATATCGATCTTCAGGTGTTGGCCAACGGACTCTGGCAGGGGGGCGCCGAGGCCATTTCGATCAATGGGCACCGACTGTCAAATTTGACGGCGATCCGGAGTGCCGGCGATGCCATTACGGTCGACTATCGCTCGCTCACCCGCCCCTACCGGGTAGAAGCGATCGGCGATCCGCGTACGCTGCAGGCGCGCTTTGTTGAGTCTTCGGCAGGAGCGTGGTGGAATGACCTGGCCCAGAACCGGCGAATGAGATACGAGATCAGTGACGTGAAGCAGCTCGATCTGGCAGCCGATCCTGGCATGGTGCTCCGTCATGCGGGGAGGGCCACCTCGTGATCCCGCTGCTGGGCCTGCTTGCGGGGATCGTGCTCGGCATCGTGCTGGAGCCATCGATTCCCCAGGTCCTCCAGCCGTACCTTCCGATCGCCATTGTTGCCGCGATGGATGCCCTCTTCGGGGCGTTCCGTGCGTACTTGGAGGGCACGTTCACTGATCGGGTTTTCGTCGTGTCGTTCATCTCCAACGTCCTGATCGCGGCCGCGATCGTCTATGTGGGCGATCAGATTGGCGTCGGCGCACAACTGGCGACGGCCGTCGTTGTGGTGCTGGGAATTCGCATCTTCACGAATGCTGCTGCTATCAGGCGGGCGCTGTTTCATGCCTGACGAGGTACGCCTCGACGACCCGACGCCCGAGCCATCCCCGCGGCGCCGGCGCCCTCGAACCCAGTCGCGTAGTGCAGCTACCCGCCATGTCAGCTCGCTACGGCGTAGCCAGCGACGACTGGTGGGCGAAGAGCACCCGACCCCTCCGCCATTGGATGAGGGCCACACTGGTCCCGAACCCGCGATTCGGACTGACGATGCTGCCGACGCGGCAAGCGGTACGCGCGCCCGACTACGCGCAGCTCTACTGCGCCCAGGTCGCGGGCAGATCCTGGCCGCGGTCATTTTGTTCATAGTCGGCGTAGCCGGTGCTATGCAGATCCGAATCAACACGACAGACGACACCTATGCTTCGGCGCGACGCGAGGATCTGATCCAGCTGCTCGACGGTCTCAGCGCGGAGTCCCGACGGCTCGAAGGAGAGATCGCGCAGCTGGAGCAGACCAGAAGGAACCTGCAATCGGGTGCCGACACGCAACGCGTGGCGCGGTCCGAGGCAGAAAGGCACCTTACTGAGCTGGCCATCCTGGCGGGCACCGCACCGGCCGAAGGTCGCGGCATTCGGATGCGTATCGCCGATCCGAAAGCAGCCGTGGACGCCGGAGTTCTGCTCGATGCGGTAGAGGAGATGCGAGACGCTGGCGCCGAGGTGATCGAAGTGAACAACACGATCCGAGTTGTCGCATCAACATGGTTTAGTTCGGGTGCGCAAGGGCTCGTCATCGACGGCAAGGCTGTCAACCGGCCGATCACCATGGAGGTCATTGGTGATCCGCACAGCTTGGAGGAGGCCGCCCGGTTTCGTGGTGGGATCGTCTCCGAGATCACCGGACCCAAAATCGGCGGACAGGTGCAGATCGAGCCAGCGGACCGCGTTGTGATCGAATCGTTACACGCGCCGAGAGAGAATCAGTACGCTCGCCCTGCGCCCCCGCCGCCAACCCCTCGATGACAGTGTGAACGTGAGGAGCCTGATGTCGGATTATCCCGAAGATCTGAAGTACACCACCGAGCACGAATGGGTTCGGCGCGGCAATGGCAGCCGCGTCCGAGTGGGAATCACTGAGTATGCAGCTGAGCAGCTGGGCGACATCGTCTTCGTCACCTTGCCAGAGCTGGGGGATACGGTCGCGGCTGGTGACGCCTGCGGGGAACTGGAGTCCACCAAGAGCGTCTCCGACATCTTCTGTCCCGTTCCCGGAGTAATCACAGGAGTCAATCCGCTGCTCGACGCCAACCCTGAGATCATCAATGCCGATCCCTATGGGGACGGCTGGCTCTTCGAGCTGGAGATGGACGAGGGCGCAGACCTGGACGACTTATTGGACGCTGACTCCTACGCCGAACAACTCGGAAGCTAAAGGTCCCCGGTCGGCGCGTGCCGGTTTGCGTTTAGTCCTAAACTCTGCATCACGCCTCGAGCCTTCGAGGCTGTAAAGGAAAGTCGAAGCAATGCCGTTCTGTACCAACTGTGGACATGAGAACCCAGAGGGGAGTAACTTCTGCGGCCAATGTGGCTCGGCGTTGATCCCTGGTGCTGCCCGAGCCGCTACCCCCGAGAAGGTGCCGACCGGCGACACGACCAAGGCGATGCCCGCGATGGTTGAGGAACGTGACACGGACTCGCTGACGGCCGAAGACGAAGCCGCCGTCAACGCGTTGCCGCACGGCTCAGCGCTGCTGATCGTCCAGCGGGGTGCGAACGCTGGTAGCCGATTCTTGCTGGATACCGATCTCGTCACTGTTGGCCGGCATCAAGATTCCGACATCTTTCTTGACGACATCTCCGTATCCCGCCGCCACGCCACGTTCACCCGCACGCCCGAGGGAACCGTGGTGAAGGATGTCGGCAGTCTCAACGGCACCTACGTCAATCGGGACCTGGTCGACGCAAGCCTGTTGCGAAACGGCGACGAGGTACAGATCGGTAAATTCCGCCTGGTCTACTTCGGGAGTACCCGGGGCGCGGAATAGCTCTCGCAATCATGCCGAACTCTGCCGAGTCTCCGGCCAGCGCGGCCGGCGAAGCTCGCGCCCGAGGCGCGGAGGATCCGGGCGCTCAACTGGCCGACAGTCGTCAGCGGCACGCGACCCGCAGCATCGGCCAGGTGATGGCCATCCTGCGGACGGAGTTCCCAGATATCTCGATCTCCAAGATCAGGTTTCTGGAGGCGGAAGGGTTGATCACCCCGCTGCGCGCGCCATCGGGCTATCGCCGTTACACCGAGAGTGACCTCGAGCGGCTGCGCTATGTGTTGTCTGTGCAGCGGGAGCACTACTTGCCGCTGAAGGTGATCCGTGAACATTTGGAGCAGGTCGATCGTGGCCAGCCTCCATTGGGTGTAGGTGTCCAGAGCGGGCCAATGGGCGGCTCTGCGGGGGTTGGGCGGACGCCGAACCCGGCGGCGCCAGCTACCAAGCAGCCGGTCAAGTTGACGCGCCAGGAGTTGCTGGAGGCCAGCGGCCTGACCGAGAGCGCGCTCAGCGAGCTGGAGCGAACACAGATCGTGACCACACGCCGCGGAACCGCGCACTACGGCAGGGACGCCCTGACGTTGGCGATTGCCGCCCGGCGACTCGCCGAGTACGGCATTGATGGGCGCCACCTTCGGGCCTTCAAGCTGTCGGCAGAGCGTGAGGTGGGACTGGTGGAACAGGCGATCGCGCCCTACGTCCGACGCGCCGGCAGTAACCGCGACGTGCCAAGCGATGTCACCCAACTCGTGATCAGCTTTCATGCCGCTCTGGTGCGCAGCGCTATGGAGCGCATCTAATGCACGCACTGGCACGCAACACGGGGACGCGCGATTTCGCCGATGAGGGGTTGATCTTGTAGCTCGCCGCTCGCGAAGTAGTGTTGTCGCATGCGTGAGCTCGATGTGGTTGGTGTCCGGGTCGAGATGCCGTCGAATGCTCCGATGGTGTTGTTGCGCGAGGTGGGCGGGTCCCGATACTTGCCGATCTGGATCGGAGCAGCCGAGGCCGCCGCGATTGCGAATGCTCAGGAAGGGATTGTTCCGCCGCGGCCACTCACCCACGACCTAATGGTCGACACGCTCACCACTTTGGGCCACCGGCTGACGGAGGTACACATCACCGAACTCGAAGGTGGCACTTTTTACGCAGTGTTGCTGGTTGATGGCATCGAGATCAGCTCGCGTCCATCAGATGCCATCGCCCTTGCGCTGCGGGTTGGCTCAGACATCTACTGCGCCGAGGATGTCCTCGATGAGGCCGGCATCGAGATTCCGGAAGCAGAAGATGACGAGGTGGAGAAGTTCCGAGAATTTCTCGATCAGGTGAATCCCGATGACTTCGTCACGGGTGAAGAGCCTAAGCCCTAGTCAGGACTAACACTAAAGGTCGAATCTAGGCTTGAAGCCGGTGTTTTGACCCCCCAAAGGCCATCCGAGATGAGTTAAGAGTTGGTCTCAGCGCTCGGACTCGGCGCGTGGTCGTTGACCCGCTTGGGGCGCTCGTCGTAGCGTCTTCAATGTAATGCCGACCGTGGAATTACGCGGAGGGAACTCACCTGGGTTCCTCTCTTCCCATCGCAGCAGCTTGATCCATCTTCATCCGGAGGCACCACGTGAATAGCACCGACGCATCAGCAATGCCGGACGAGTCGCCCGGCATTGAGCCGGCTGAGGCGCAGGGTCTGCTGTTCGAGGGCGACTTTTCGCCATTGCCAACCGATATGGGTTTCCGGGGACCGGTCGCCTGCAGCGCGGCTGGGATCACTTACCGGCAACTTGACTACTGGGCGCGTACTGGCCTGGTCGTACCAGAGATACGGAGTGCTTCTGGATCCGGCTCGCAGCGCCTCTACAGCTTCCGAGACATCTTGATCTTGAAAGTGATCAAGCGGCTGATTGATGCCGGCATTTCCTTGCAGCAGATCCGTACCGCCATCGAGCATCTGCGCAGACGTGGCGTTGAGGACCTGACCCAGGTCACGTTGATGAGCGACGGAGTCTCAGTTTTCGAATGCACGTCCGACGACGAGGTGATCGACCTCTTGCGTGGCGGCCAGGGGGTCTTCGGCATCGCTCTGGGCGGCGTCTGGCGCGACATAGAGGGGACGCTTGCTGAGCTGCCGGCCGAACGCGCCGCGGTTGATGAACCGCAGCCATCACACGATGAGCTCTCTCAGCGCCGTCAGGCACGCGTCACTGGTTGATCGCACAAGCGTAGCACTAGGTGCTACGCTTGCCGAGTGAGCGAACGAATCTCTCAACGCGAACTCCGCAATGACAGCGGTCGAATCATGCGCGCCTTGGACCAGGGAGAGTCCTTCGTTATCACTCGAAATGGAACTCCCGTAGGTGAGTTGCGCCCGCTCCGGCGTCATCGGTTCGTGACAGCCAGCACCGCCATTGCAATGTTCCGCGATGCACCTCCTGTCGACGGCGGGGCATTTAGGAGAGATCGCGATGAGGTGTCAGATCAAGAGATTCCAGACCGTGCCTGACCAGCTGGCGCGAGGGCTCCTGGACACTTCGGTCATTGTTGATCTTGATCGACTTGACGCTTCTCAGCTTCCGGAGGAGGTGGCGATATCTGCGGTCACCCTGGCGGAGCTGACCGCGGGCCCATCAGCCACGATGGATATCGCCGAGCGCGCTCGACGACAAGATCGGCTGCAGCGAATCGAGGCGACCTTTGACCCGATGCCGTTCGACATTCGAGCGGCTCGGGCTTATGGCCGAATACACGCCGCAGTCGTAGAGCAGGGCGGTCGCCCCAGGCGTAGGTTCGCCGACTTGCTGCTCGCCGCGACCGCCTTGGCCGAAGACCTTCCGCTAGTAACGCGTAACAGCAAGGACTTCCAGGGCCTGGACGGCTTGATCACTGTCGTCGAAATCTGAGTGTCCTCAGTCCCTAGGTCGCCGGCGGAAAAGTGTGAAGGAGCCGGGATCGCTGATCGATTCGGAGTAGTCTGGGCGCTGCTGGAACGGCGGCGCGGGAGAGTTCAGCACCTTAGAACAAGGTGCTGACGCCGAAGGGGCAACATCCCCGGAACCTCTCAGGCAGCAAGACCGCGCACGCTATGGCAACTCTGGAGCCGTGGGTGACAGAGGGGGAGTGCTGCTCGTGGAAGCGAGAGCACACACCTGCACACGCGCGAAAGAAGTATCAATGACTGCCACTCTCCCAGACACCAAGATCGGCTCGCTCAGGTCGCAGCGGTTCAGCACTCGTCACATTGGTCCCCAGGCCGATGATCGGGAAAAGATGCTGGCTGCTCTGGGGCTCACCCACCTCGAGCAGCTCGTCGATCAGTCACTGCCACGATCAATCCGCAGCACTGAGCCGCTTGCATTGCCGCCTGCGCTGTCGGAGCCCGAGACCTTGGAAATACTGCGAGAGCTCGCCGCTCGCAATCGGCCACTGAGATCGATGATCGGTCTCGGCTACCACGGCACTGTGACACCATCGGTGATCCGCCGAAACGTTCTCGAGTCGCCCGCCTGGTATACGGCCTATACGCCGTACCAGCCGGAAATCAGCCAGGGTCGGCTCGAGGCCCTGCTTAACTTCCAGACCGTGATCGCTGATCTCACTGCGCTGCCTACCGCAGGAGCCAGCCTGTTGGATGAGGCGACGGCTGCCGCAGAGGCAGCAACGCTGGCCCGGCGCAGCATCAAAACAGGTCAGGTAATCCTGCTGGACGCCGACACCTTGCCGCAGACCATCGGTGTCGTGGCGACCAGGGCCGCTGGTCTCGGGATCGAGGTCGTCGTGGCCAGCAAGCCACTGGCAGAGGCGATCGAGGAGATTGATCTGTTCGCGGTCGTGGTGCAAACCCCGGGCGCTAGCGGACGACTCGCCAGCACTGATGAGTTGCGGACCATCGCGGAGCGCGCGCACGCCCGAGGCGCCATGGTGATCGCGGCCTGCGATCTGATGGCGTTGACGGTGACGACTCCGCCAGGGGAGTGGGGTGCGGACGTCGCGGTTGGATCCAGCCAGCGGTTCGGCGTTCCACTGTTCTACGGCGGACCTCACGCGGCTTTCATCTCGGTCCGCGCCGGTCTGGAGCGAACCCTGCCGGGGCGGCTGGTCGGAGTGTCCAAGGATCGCGATGGCACGCCGGGATTCCGCTTGGCATTGCAAACCCGTGAGCAGCACATTCGCCGGGAGAAAGCGACCTCCAACATCTGCACTGCGCAGGTGCTGCTCGCCGTGACGGCCAGTATGTACGCCGTCTATCACGGATCGAACGGCCTACGTGAGATCGCAGAGTCCATCCATGCCGGTGCCGTTGAGCTGGCCAATGATCTTGCCAATGGAGGGATTCGGATAGTCCACGATTCATTCTTCGACACGGTGCTCGCCGAAGTGCCCGGCCGGTCCGCGGTGGTGGTCGCTGCGGCGCGAGAGGCCGGGATCCACCTTCGGCTCGTCGATGATGATCATGTCGGGATATCAGTAGGGGAGGACGCCACTGCTGCCGACCTCGACGCTGTGCGCGCGGCGTTCGGCGTTACTGAGAGCGAAGGACGGTCCTTCGACGACAACTTGGCCGGCCGTGAGCGTACGAGCCCCTACTTGACTCACCCCGTTTTCAACACCCATCACAGCGAAACGGCAATGCTGCGCTACCTGCGGGCGCTGTCGGACCGGGACTTGGCGCTCGATCGCGGGATGATCCCGCTCGGTTCGTGCACGATGAAGCTCAACGCGACAACCGAGATGGAACCGATCTCCTATCCAGGCTTCGCCAACCTGCATCCATTCGCCCCGATCGAGGACGCACTCGGCTATCTGGCCTTGATCGAAATGCTTGAGTCATGGCTGGCCGAGCTCACCGGCTACGCCAAGGTATCGATCCAACCGAACGCCGGCAGCCAGGGCGAGCTCGCCGGGCTGCTCGCCATCCGCGCCTATCACGAGTCGCGCGGTGATGAGCAACGTCGCATTTGCCTGATCCCCTCGTCGGCGCATGGTACGAACGCTGCATCTGCCGCGATGGCCGGCCTCAGAGTTGTGGTCGTCAAAGCTGCCAGCGATGGGGCTGTCGACCTGGAGGACCTGCGGAACAAGATCACGGAGTACCGTGATCAACTTGCTGCGATCATGGTGACCTATCCCTCCACCCACGGGGTGTTCGAGGAAGGCATCGTTGAACTCTGCGAGATGGTTCACGACGCCGGAGGTCAGGTCTATGTCGACGGGGCCAACCTGAATGCGCTGCTGGGTCTGGCTCGACCAGGACGCTTCGGAGCCGATGTGAGCCATCTGAATCTCCACAAGACCTTCTGCATCCCACACGGCGGTGGCGGCCCAGGCGTCGGCCCCGTTGGCGTCGCCGCCCATCTGGCGCCGTTCCTTCCAAACCACCCATTGCTTGCCACAGCGGGTCCGGAGACAGGTATCGGACCCATCTCGGCAGCGCCGTACGGATCGGCTGGCATCCTGCCGATCAGCTATGCCTACATCGCGATGATGGGTGCCGACGGATTGACCTCGGCCACCGAAACCGCGCTGCTCAGCGCGAACTATGTCGCAGCGCAACTCCATGATCATTACCCAGTGCTGTACGCCGGGCGTAATGGCAGGGTTGCACACGAGTGCATCCTCGATCTCCGGCCGCTGACCAAGACCAGCGGCGTCACCGTCGATGATGTGGCAAAACGGTTGATCGACTACGGCTTCCATGCACCAACGATGAGCTTTCCGGTGGCAGGAACGCTGATGGTTGAGCCGACCGAGTCGGAGCCGCTGGAGGAGATCGACCGGTTCTGTGATGCCATGATCAGCATCCGGGAAGAGATCGCGAAGATCGAGGCGGGGGAGTGGTCACGCCAGGACAACCCACTCGTCAATGCCCCGCACACACAGGCCGAAGTGACCTCCGAGAACTGGAATCACCCGTACTCAAGGCGACTCGCGGCCTTCCCAGCCGGGCTGCACACAGGTCCGCTCTACGCCGAAGGCTTCGACAAATACTGGCCGCCAGTCGGCCGCATTGACGGTGGTTACGGCGATCGCAATCTGGTGTGCATCTGCCCTCCACCGGAGGCCTTCGAGTAGCTCACTCTTCCTGACCGACCGCCTCGTTGATGCGGTGTGCCAGCTCGATGTCGAGGTGGGTGAGTCCGCCCTCGGAATGTGTGGAGAGCAGCAGCGTGACTTTGTTCCAACGGATGTCGATATCTGGATGGTGGTTCATGATCTCCGCCTCATGCCCGACCCGATTCACGAAGTCCAACGCCGCGACAAAGTCGGTGAGCTCGTACGTCGCCGTGATCGCCGGCCCATCGTCATCAGCACGGCGCCAGTTCGGCAGTCCTGCCAGCTGCTCGGACACCTCGGATTCGGTCAGTAGTTGGCTCATAGCCTCATCCCACATCGGATAGCGTCGAGGCGCAACGGCGAGCGTCGGCAAAGAAGGAAAGTACATGGTTGCGGTGCCGGAGAGCATCAAGCGGCTCAAGCAACGGCCCTGGATCGCGCACATGATTCGTGCCGTGGAGCGCTACATCAGCCGGCTTGGCTCACAGTTTGCCGCTGCGACTACGTACTTCTCGGTGCTAGCGCTGGTCCCGATCATGATGATGGCTTTTTCGATCACCGGATTCGTGCTCACCGTCGTGCAACCAGAGCTGCTGGACGATGTGGTCGACGCTGTCGCGAAGGCGCTGGGCAGCACGGACTCGGCCACGCGCGAACAGGTCCTAGCGCTCGTCAACGAGGCCCTCAGCCAATACTGGGCCATTGGGATCGTCGGTCTCGTGGTAGCCCTTTACACCGGTGCCAAATGGATGGGTCACCTGAAGAATGCCGTGCGTACCCAGTGGCGTCCGGGATTCGATCTTCGGCCGCAGAAGATCAACATTGTGATCAGGACGGTCGGCAACCTCGTACTCTTGCTTGGTCTGCTGGTGGGTATGGCCGTGTCATTCGGCCTCTCGTCGCTCTCTACCTCGCTTGCAGACACGGTGGTGGCGTGGCTCGGACTCAGTGACCAGACCTGGATAGCGCCGTTGCTGCGGATCGCCTCTATCGTGTTCTCGATCGGCGCCGGCTGGTTGATCTTCATGTATCTCTACACGGTGCTTCCAGAGACCCGGGAGCCGTGGCCGGTGGTACGTCGTGGAGCTTTGTTAGGTTCCATCGCGCTAGTGGGTTTGCAGTTCGTGGCGAGCTTTCTGATCAGCGCGTTCCGCGGCAACCCAGCTGCGTCGATCTTCGGGCCGGTGATTGTGCTGATGTTGTTCTTCAACATCTTTGCCCAGCTCACCTTGTTCGTCGCCGCGTGGATTGCCACTGCGCAGCATGAGGCCATCCCGGTTCCACCCGAAGAGGAAGTGACTATCGAGCCGGCGGAACCTCAGAAGCAGCCAGATGAGGGGCCGAACCTGGTACTAGAGCCGGTCGCTGTGCGCTCGGTCCGCGCTGGCATGGGCGCCGGCTACGTCACCGGAGCCGCAACCGGAGTGGGGCTAGGGGCCGCACTCGCGTACCTGTTCTCAGCTGCGGTACGCGGCCGAAAGAAAACCTGAACTGGGCGTCAGTGCGCGGCGGCGTGCTGCGCGCCGGGCTGGCCGATGCCGTCCAGTAAGGCGGAGAACCACGGCGCAGTGATATCGAACGGCTTGCCGCCCTTGATCCTGTCGAACTCGATCGCCCGGAGTTCGTCGCCGCGTTCCTCGTCGTGTCCGACCAAACCGGCCTCACCGCGTAGTGCGGCGTCGACCGCAAAGTCGGTCATGGACTTGATCAACTCGAGGTCGCGTTCGTTGGCTGGGGCAGAGCGGGAAAAGTACCCAGACTTTTGCACCATGACCTTACGAGCATCGAGGCGTTCGGCGAACTTGCTGGCGAACCAGGTACCTGGGTTGATCTTGTCTATCTTGACGTGACCGAATGGGTCCCTCGGCACTTCCTCGCCAGACCGCTCGAGCTCAGCCAAGATCGTCTCCAGTCCAGCGCCTTCGGAGATGAAGAGGTTCACTGAGCCAAGCTGATCCATCTTGTCCTTGAGGCGTCGAGCCTCCACTTCAAGATCAAAGACGGCTTCCGGGACGTAAACCCCGTGAACCTCCCAAGCTTCACGGCTCAGCCCTATGTCCGGAAGCCATTCTCGAGTGTCAAGCCATTCACGGTAGGCCTGCGCCGTAGCGGCGGTGAGCCACCCGCAGTGCCGTCCCATAACCTCATGCACGAGGAGCATCCGCGATCCGGAGTTGTGCTCGCCGATGACGTTCTGCGCGAAACGCGATGCCTGATCTGCTGCGGTCCAGGCGCCAAGCGACTGGCGCACCGGGATGATGTCGTTGTCGATGGTTTTGGGAAGCCCAACCACTGTCAGCGAGTAGCCATTGTTGGCCAGGAATGCGGCAAGATCGGCCGCGGTGGTGTTGGTGTCGTCTCCGCCGATGGTGTGCAGGATGTCCACGCCATCAGCCGTCAACCGGTCAGCCGCAGCCTGTAAGGGATTCACCCCTTCAGCGACCAGGCCACGTTCCACCAGGTCTGCCGCGTTAGTCAGCTTGACCCTTGAGTTCCCGATGGGTGAGCCGCCGAAGACGTGAAGGCGTGCAGCGTGCTCGCGAACGGTAGGTGTGATCCTGATCGAGTCGCCCTGCAGCAAGCCCTCATAACCGTGCCGGTACGCGATGATCTCAACCTCAGGCGCAACTTGTGTGTAGCGCTCTATCAACCCTCCGATCGCCGAGGAAAGACACGGTGCGACACCGCCCGCGGTAAGCATTGCCACCTTATTGACCATGTCCGTTAACGTAGCCGACCCAATCGAGCGACCGGCTGGGCGTCTGCCAGCCGGTCAGTCCTTGGATGGGTCCAGGTAGACGGCGCCAGGCCCACGAGAGCTGACATAGTCGTCAGGATTCTGAAGACTGCACTTCTGCAGGCTGAGGCAGCCGCAGCCGATGCAGCTGTCCAGCCGGTCCCGAAGTCGCTCCAGCCTCTCGATCTGCTCGTTGAGCCGGCCCCGCCACTGGTGAGACAGGCGGGTCCAGTCAGCCTTCGTTGGCGTACGACTTCCCGGCAAAGTCTGTAGTGCCTGGGTGATCTCCTCAAGTGCCAGCCCAACGCGTTGCGCCGAGCGGATGAACGCCAAGCGCCGTAGCATCGCCCGCTCATAGCGGCGCTGGTTGCCGGACGTGCGGGTAGAGGTGATCAGACCAAGGCCTTCGTAGTACCGCAGGGCAGAGGGCGCGAATCCGGAGCGTGCCGACAGCTCCCCGATGGTCAGCAAATCGGTACGGTGCAACACGCGGATCAGTCTAGCAATATCTAAACTTCACGTTAACTTCACTTAACTGGTGGCTCGCCGCGGCAAGTCGTCAGATCGAGTCGGGCGGCTGCTGAGAAGCACGGCCAGCACGATAGGGGAGAGCTACGGGCCAGCGATCGGCAGGCCCAGACGATGGTGGCGAAGTTGTCGCTGAGTCGTAGCCGGACGCCGCCAGCCGTCTCAATCCGGTCAGGTCGGCCCGATCGCCGCAGCAACAGATTTTTTCGGTTGCTTCCCACTACGCTCAATTTCGTGGCCCGATACTTCGACGTCCACCCGGACAATCCCCAGCCGCGCACAATCGGCCAGGTGGTCGAGTTGCTGCGAGCTGACGGGCTGATCGCCTATCCAACGGACTCCTGCTTCGCGCTCGGCTGCCAGCTTGACAATCGGTCGGGCCTGGAACGCATTCGGGAGATCCGCCAGCTAGACAACAGTCATCACTTCACGCTCGTCTGCGCAGACTTCAATCAGCTTGGCCGGTTCGTGCACCTCGACAATGTGATCTTTCGTGCCCTCAAGGCGTCCACGCCCGGGCAGTACACCTTCATCGTCCCGGCAAGCAGGGAGGTTCCGAAACGAATGCTGCAGCCCCGGAGACGTACGGTCGGGGTTCGCATTCCTAATCACGCGGTCGCTCAGGCGATAATCGCTGGTCTTGGTGAACCCCTGGTGTCGAGCACCCTGATCATGCCCGGCGAGGATAGGCCGCTGACGCAGGGCTGGGAGATCATGGAGCGTCTTGATCATCTCCTGGACGCCGTGGTGGACTCTGGTCAATGCGGCGAGGTTCCGACCACCGTGGTGGATCTCTCCGACGGCCAATCGTTGATCATCCGGCGGGGAGCGGGAGATCCCGCGCGCTTTGAGTGACGGCGTTAGGTGGTCGATGGGCAGGGACTCTGCGGGGGTGCGGCAGACCGCCGACACCTTCGTCGCCCAGTTGATGCGGAGCAAGGTCGCCGTCGGACTACTCTCGGTGGCGCCGATCCCGCTCTTCCTCGTTCGGTCGATCTTGACACGGGACAACGCACGGGAGAACCGAAAGGACAGTTGGCAGCGGCTGCGTAGACGCAGTGAGGTGGCACGATACAACGCAGTCCGGAGCGTAACGGAGCGTTATGCCCGAGATGGATTTGTCCTCGACATCGGCTGCTCCCAGGGGATCTTGCAGGAGGGCCTGAGGTACGGCCGGTATATCGGCGTTGACAATTGCGAGCAGTCCATCCTGCTCGCCCGGCCCAAGTGCGACCAGCGGACGCAGTTCGTGTGGGCCGACGGATCCAATTTTGTTGCCGACCAGCCACCGAACGCCGTGGTGCTGAACGAGGTGATCTACTACCTGCCGGATCCAATCGCTGCGGTAGAGCATCACGCGCGACATTTGGCACCGGGCGGCGTTGTGATTGTCTCGATTTACGCCCGGACCTGGTCCTCCCGGCGGCTACTGCGCGCCCTTGCGGCACGGCTCGAACTGCTCGAATCCGAGCTGATCAGATCAGGCCATCTGGCCTGGACCGTAACGGTCTATCGGCCATTGAGTGACTAATCCGGTTGATTCACTGTCTGGGTCACAAGCCTCATTGCAGGTATCGCTCGACCTGCTGCCGAGGCCTGGGCTGTGACTCATCGGGGTCCTGTGCGAACTCCCGATGGGCGCGGCGCTGGCGAAGCAGATCCCAGCACTGATCAAGAGATTCCTCAAGGTCACGAAGCCTGTGAGGGGCGTCACTGAGCTGGCCGGGATTATCCTGCATCTGCCGGCGCAGGTCATGCTCGGCATCGACCATCTCGCGAATGCGCGCGAGGATGTCGGAGTCATCCATAGCACACAGCCTAGGGGAGACCTACGACCTCATAACTGTCGGCAGATAAGGGTCGTTCGCGAGAATCTCAGCAATACGGAGATTGAATTCCGCGAGCGATGAAATGGGAGTGGAAGGTGTCGCCATCCCTGTCCTCGCCTCCTCAGATGCGGCGCAGATGAACTACCGCCGGAGCGGCGACTTCAGAAGGAGGGCTCACGCTAACCGGATCAGCGTCGGCAATAGTCAGCGTTGCCGCCCGCACTCTCTCCCTGCTGCGCAGGCCGTGCCACTCGACCGTGTATTGGCCAGGTGGCAGGCTGACGGTGAACGGGTCGCTTGCTTCACTGGGCTGCAAGATCAGGTACTCCTTGCCCGGGTCCGCTAGTGCAAAGCTCGTCTCGCTCACGTCCGCACTCGGCTGCATCGCGGCAAGGTTGATCCGCTCCGCGAAACCGCGGGTATCTCCCATGGCATGCCGCGCCGGCTCCAAGGAATCGAAGGACGGGTTCCCTTCAGTTGGGTTAGGCGGCACGCCGCCACCGAGAATGCTCAGGTCGTACAAGATCGGGTTGTGGCCACGCAGAAACGGTGTCGATCGAGAATCCGTCTTCGAATTCAACTGAATCTGCATCCTGCCCAGACGATTCGTTCGCGACCTCGTACAAGGCGTTAGGAAGATCATGAACGGTGTCGATCACCTTACGGATATAGGCCAGCTGAAGGGCCTCAACCCGGGGGTCGAGCGGGAGCACCTGGTAGTCGATGATCGAGGTGATCCCAATGTCATTGACGTTGTTGGCGGTATAGAACGGATGCCCCTCAATGTTGTCGGGAGTCGCAGTCAGGTGAAGGCTGAAGCCTTCGAAAAGCATGACTGATGCATAGCAGCCGGCGCGTCCAGCCGCGATGACCCGTTCGCGGATTCGATTGAAGTAAGTCTGATCAAAGACCGACAGATCGAATCTCGGCTTGCCGTCCTTGGCGGACCCGGGTCCGGGTCCTCGGCCACGGCTGCGGCGTCATGCAGAAGTGCACATCAGCCGGCTCCAGGTGGCCCTGGAACTGCTCCCATCGCCAGAGCCGAATGAAATTATGACCACGCTGGGAGAGCAACTCCAGATATGCGTCGAAGTCGAACAGCTCCGGATCTTCGGGGCACTCACGACCGAAACCCAGCCCGTCGTGAAGGTTGTTGTTGACATGACAGCCGGTCAGATAAATCAACTTCTCGGGGTGGCCGTTGCCCTCAGCGGCCGCGAAGTACCGAGGATTGGTCTTAGACACCACCAACGGTCCAAACGGTTGCGACATCATGCATCACCACGGTCTGAAACTGGCACGATGACTATCCAATACCCCCGGTCATGCCCAGCGGCGGCGGGTGGGCGGCGGGTGGTCGGTGCCCTGATCCGGCTCAGCGCCAGACTGGTGACATGAGCGGCGACGAAGTGGTCGAACGAGCGGTTCGCATACCCACCGCGGGCGTCGTGCTGGATGGTGATCTTGCCGTGCCTGCCGAGGAGGTACGGGGCGTCGTGCTTTTTGCCCATGGAAGTGGCAGCAGTCGCCACAGTCCGCGAAATCGCGAAGTAGCGGGTGCCCTTCAAGAGATCGGCTGGGCGACCTTGCTTTTGGATCTCTTGACGCCCGAGGAAGAGCAGACCGACCTGCGTACGCGGGAATTGCGGTTTGACATCTCCCGGCTCGCGGCAAGGTTGACTGGGGCAGCCGACTGGCTTGCGCAACAGGGCGATACGGCCGAACTCCCCTTAGCAGTGTTCGGTGCGAGTACCGGCGCCGCGGCCGCGTTGATCACCGCCGCGGAGCGACCGGAACGGGTACGGCTCGTCATCTCCCGGGGCGGTCGGCCGGATTTGGCTGGCGACGCTCTGCCTCGGGTGCAGGCTCCAACGCTGCTCATCGTCGGCGGACGGGACCCGCAGGTGCGCCAGCTCAACGAGAGCGCAGCCGCCGTCATGCAAGCTCCGGTCATGTTTGAAGTAGTCCCCGGTGCCACTCATCTGTTCGAGGAACCAGGCGCTCTGGAGACTGTTATTGATCTTGCGGCCGGCGCTCTGGATCGCCACCTCGATTGAGTGCTGTGGAACTGCATTGGGATGTCATCGGAGCGCCGTCCAGCGCCGGAGCCCACACGCCAGGCGTCGAGAAGGCACCAGGTGCGCTGCGCAAAGCCGGCCTGATAGCCCTGATCAGCCGTGGCTGCGACGTTGATGACCTCGGTGACGTGCCGGGTTTTCGTTGGACGCCGGATCCCTCCTATACCCGCAGCCAGAACGCCAGCGAAGTATTGCGGGTCGCGACGGATCTCGCGCAGCAGGTCGTGGCGTCCGTACGGAGACAGCGCATCCCGCTGATCCTCGGCGGCGACTGCACCGTCACGATTGGGCTGGTGGCAGGCCAAGCCAGAGCCGGCACTCCGCCTGCCCTGGTCTACGTCGACGGCGGCCCAGACCTCTACACGCCGGAGACCAGGGCGAACGGAAACCTCGACGCCATGGGCCTGGCACACATGCTTGCCCTGCACGGCTCAGTACCCGCCATTGCGGCCGCTGGCCCCTTCGTTCCGCTGCTGACGCCGGATCGGGTGGTCACCTACGGTGATTCACTGTGGCGGGATGACCATGAGCGTGGCCTTGTGGAGGAGCTCGGCATCACTGACATATCGGCCGAGGAGGTGCATGCTGATCCGACTACTGCAGCGGCCCGGGCCCGGGCCCTCGCCGAAGCCGCTGCGTCAGCATTCGTGGTTCACTTCGATGTCGACGTGCTGAGCTTCGTCGAGGCACCGTTGGCCGATGTGCCAGAGCCCTTCGGGCTCACGCTCGCGGAAGCGGCCATCACGCTGTCCACTCTGGTGTCGAGTCCCAGGTTCCTGGGCCTGACCGTCACCGAGATCAACCCAGACCATTTGCCCGATGAGGAGGTCCTGCCCCGGTTCACACGAATGTTGGCAGGCGCGTTGGCTGGCTAGCCGCGAGTCAGGGCTCCGTGGATGGGGCGCCGGCGCTCCTATTGGACAGTCGTCCAGCGACCATTTGTGACGGAATGAGCAGAAGCAAAGCCCAGATCCCGGCCGCAGCTGGGAAGAACGAGATGACCAGAGC
>JAICEV010000007.1 GCA_025923975.1 Propionibacteriaceae bacterium | reverse complement strand
GCATTGAGAGGAAGGCTGTGAACAAGGCTGAATTGATTCAGGCGCTGTCCGCCTACTATGACGGCAGCAAGAGCGAAGCAGCCAAGGCCCTTAATGCCGTGGTGGAAACCATCACCTACAAGACTGCAGCTGGGGAGAAGGTCTCGATCACTGGGTTTGGCGTTTTTGAGAAGGTGCATCGCTCGGCACGGATGGTGCGCAACCCGCGTACGGGTGAGCGCAAGCGTGCCAAGGCCACAGCTGTTCCGCGTTTCCGCGCCGGAACTGATCTGAAGGCCTACGTCTCAGGCGCCAAGAAGGTGCCGCGGGCAGCCGCCAAGAAGGCAACGTCCTCCGGCAGCGCGGCGGCATCGAAGACTGCAGCCGCTGCCAGAAAGACGGTTGCCAAGACGCCTGCCAAGAAGACGGCAGCTACGGCCAAGAAGAGCGCTGCTAAGCGTTAGCCGGCGGCTAAAGCCACGCGGATAGCACCCGATCGTCCGCCTCGACCGCGTGAAGCCGCTGACCCAGACGGGTGTGTCGCAATTCGCCGCGGAGAGCTTCTGCCGGGAGGGCGATTCGTCTTCCAGTCGCAGTGACGGCCAGCGCCTCGCCGTCCGCGTTGTGCCAATCCGTCGTGGTGATCAACTGATAGCGGCCCAGCCGTCCCTTTTCATGATCAATCAAGGCTGCGGTCTCCGGGCCCATGCCCAGGCCGATTGCCGCTACAAGATCGGCTTCGGTATCAACATCGCGGCGGGCATCGGCTACCGGCCATCCGATCGCTTCCTCGGATAGGCTCACTGCGCCGGAGGCATAGTGAGCTGCCGCCGACCGCCCCTGAAACTGCGGCGCCAGCTCGACATCGTGCGCGATGAGCATCGTCGTACCTACCCCTGATGCATCCGCAACAAAAGATCGCGGATGGGATCGTGAGGCGTCGACGATCCGCAGCACAGACTCTGGCCGCAACGCCGGAAGATCACCGACACAGGCCAGGACCGATGTGAACCCTTGGGCGCGGAGAGTCAGCGCGCCACGGCTGAGGGCCGAATTGATGCCGATGTGACCCGACTCGCTGATGACCTCTGCAGCAATTCCTGTGCGACGCAGGCGAGCCTCGAGCGCAGGCTGATCACTGACGACCAGCACCTGCGGCAGCGCCCGACGCAGTGCGGACAGGGTGTCTAGTGCCATCGTCAAGGCGAGACGACGCCGTAGCGGATCGGGTACGGCGAGTCGCGATTTTGCATGCTCAATTGGTTTCAGAGCAAGCACCCCGGCGGCGGCGGAACCGGCCATCATTCGGAGTCGGTGTCAACATGCACGCTGACGAACTCCTCTCAAACGATGACGGCGTATCAGCATCAGCGGCGCGATCCTGTGATAGTGCCACGATCCCGTAAGGTGAAGCCACTCATGGCGAACACCGAACTCCGACCACTGTCGGAGGCCAATCATGAGCCCGGGGGGCAGACCATTGCCACCGTCGTCAGGATTGTCAACGCGATTATCAGGCCGCTGACCAAGCGGGATTGGCGACATCAGGACAGGGTGCCCCAATCCGGCGGGGTGATCTTTGTCGTCAACCACATCTCCAATGCCGATCCCCCGGCTGTCGGGCAGTTTCTGGCCTTCTCTGGGCGCTGGCCGCGGTTTCTGGCAAAGGCGTCAATTTTCACGATTCCGGTAGTTGGTCGAGTTATCGCCGCTTGTGGCCAGATCCCGGTTCAGCGCGAGTCCACACACTCCAAGGAAGCGCTGGTCGCCGCCGCGCAAGCGATCGAGCAGGGCCGCGCGCTGGTGATCTATCCGGAGGGCACGATCACCCTAGATCCCGACCTGTGGCCGATGCGGGGAAAGACTGGGGCTGCGCGGCTAGCATTTACGACCGGCTGTCCGGTCGTGCCGATTGGGCAGTGGGGTGCCCAGGAGCTGATGCCCGGCCGCAAGCCGAGCTTTCCTAGACTTCTTCCGCGCAAGACCTTGCGGTTCGCTGCGGGCGAGGAGATCTCGCTCGATGATCTTCGGGGAAAGCCGGTGACTGCGGCCACGCTTGCTGAGGCGACGACAAGAATGATGGACGCTATCACCGTCCTGGTCGCCGAGCTGCGACAGGCGACACCGCCTGCGCACCGCTACGACCCGGACAACGAGAAGACAACCTGATCGGTGAACATGGCGGAGACCAAACATGAGCAACACTGCAGCGACTGACGGCCGCGCGCGCGTGGCGGTGATGGGCTCCGGTTCCTGGGGCACCGCCTTTGCACTCGTGGTATGCGACGCCGGTAATAATGTGACTCTCTGGGCCCGGCGTCCTGAGCTGGCCGACAAGATCAACACTGCACATTGCAATCCTGACTACTTCCCGGACCTATCGCTGCCGGCGTCCTTGAAGGCAGTCAGTGATCCGCAAGAAGCCATGATCGGGGCCGACTTTGTGGTGCTCGCAGTGCCCTCACAGGCGCTTCGCAGCAACCTGACGCAGTGGCAGATCCCTGGAAACGCCATCGTCGTCAGCTTGGCAAAGGGAATCGAGCTTGGCACTGGATTGCGGATGAGCGAAGTGATCGCCGAAGCCGGCAGCATCGACCCTGGGCGCATTGCAGTCGTCACCGGCCCAAACCTGGCCCGTGAGATCGCGGAGCGCCAGCCGTCCGCGAGCGTTGTTGCCAGTGACTCGCTGGTTACTGCCGAAGCATTCCAAGCCGTCTGTCATACCGCTCGGTTCCGGGCCTACACCAACACGGATGTGATCGGCTGCGAGCTCGGCGGGGCAACCAAGAACGTGATCGCGCTGGCCGTTGGCATGGCGATTGGGCTCGGGCTGGGAGCCAATGCGACAGCGTCGGTGATCACCCGCGGTCTGGCCGAGATCAGTCGCCTGGGATTGGCATTGGGTGCAGACCCCTACACCTTCTCCGGCCTGGCGGGCCTCGGTGATCTCGTCGCGACCTGTTCCTCTCCGCTGTCCCGGAACCGGACTTTTGGAGAGGAGCTTGGGAAGGGACGCACAATTGCAGAGATCACCGCTTCCACTCGACAGGTCGCCGAAGGCGTGAAGTCTTGTGCATCAATCACCGAGCTTGCTGCCAAGCACCAGGTTGAGATGCCGATCGTCGAGAACGTGGCCGCAGTCATCGCCGGTGAGCTCACGCCGGCAGAGATGATCACAGCACTCATGTCCCGATCGGCCAAACCGGAGCGTTACTAGCCGGGCAATCCTCGATCGAGGGCCTGGGCAAGATCAGCCCAGAGGTCTTCGACATGCTCGATTCCAACCGACAGCCGCACGAGTCCTTCAGGCACCGACTGCAGTTCGCCGCTCCAGCGTCGTCGGCGCTCCAGCGTGGACTCAACCCCGCCCAAGCTGGTGGCAAACACCCAGAGCGAGCAGCCCTCGACGAACGCATCGGCCGTTTTGGCGTCCGGAAGATCAATTGAGATCAGCGAGCCAAAGCCGGACATGGTGCGGCGCGCGAGCTCATTACCAGGATCGGTGGGTAGTCCGGGGAACCGCACTCGCTGCACGCCCCTATGGTCGACGAGCCGTTCGGCGAGCACTTGCGCGTTTGTTTGGGCTTGCGCGAGGCGCAACGGCAGCGTACGCAGTCCACGCAGCGCGAGATAGGCCTCCATTGCACCAGGAGTTGCGCCGAAGGACCGTCGGATTGCGTCCAATGCCTCAAAGGTCTGCGCGTCATCGCCCCTGGTCACAATGGCGCCGAGCAATACGTCGGAATGGCCCGAAAGGATCTTGGTGGCCGAATGCAGCACGATATCGGCACCCAACTCCAGTGGACGCTGCAGCAGTGGAGTCGCGAACGTGTTGTCAACGACGAACAGGGATTTCGAGGGAAGGTTCTTGCCCAACGTGGGAAGGTCCGCGACCTCGATCGTCGGATTGGTAGGCGATTCAATCCAGACCACGTCGGCACCCTGGGCGGCCGCCAGAACTTCCTTGCTGTCTGCGACGTTGACGCGCCGCACCTGCCAGCGGTATCTCGCGGCTCGTCGATCAACTGCCTCCGCTACCCCGAGATAGCAGTTGTAAGGAATCACAATGACACCGCTGGTCGGCACGAGTTCAAGCACGGCATGAGCGGCGGCCATCCCGGACGCGAAGGTCAGTGCCCGGCCACCCTCCAAAGCGCCGATCGCTTCCTCTAACGCCTGCCAGGTCGGGTTGCCATAACGGCCGTACCCGATCGTGGCAGAGTCGGTGTCGGGAGCGCCGACGTAGGTTGAGGCAAAGACCACCGGCGGATTCAAAGGAGCGTCCGCTACTGGCTCCGGCCGCCCGGCGGTGACTGCCAGGGTTTCTGGATGCAACCGGGTTGACCGTGGGTTCTCCGAAGGTAATGGCTGGTTGATCACAGGCCAAGTCTGAAGCTTTGCGGCAGGAGTCGCTTTAGCCGGATAAGGTCGAGGATCGTGAATGAGAACCAGCCGAGCATTCGGGGCGTCAATGGTTCCCGTCACCGAGTTGCGGTGGTCTTCGGTGGAACCAGCAGCGAACACGGCGTGTCGTGTCTTACCGCAGCTGGGGTACTGGGCGCCTTGGATCGGGATCGCTTCGATGTCGTGGGTATCGGCATCACGCGTACCGGGCGCTGGATTGTGGTTGATCCCGACGCGATCAGCCGGTTGGCCGTGACCGACGGCAAGTTGCCCGAACTCAGTGAGGACGCTGCGGAAGCGTTGCTGATGCGCGTTTCAAGCGGTAGCGAGCTGGCCGTATGTGAGCAGTCAGCGCTGTCCCATCTCGGCCCCGTCGACGTTGCGCTGGCGCTGCTGCACGGGCCGTTCGGTGAGGACGGCACGATCCAGGGGCTTTTCGAGATGATGGGCACTCGTTATGTCGGTGCCGGTGTCTTGGCCAGCGCTGTCGGGATGGACAAGCACTATATGAAACTTGTGCTTGCGGCCTCCGGGCTCCCGGTCGGACCGTTCGTCCCGATCACGTCGGCCCAGTGGCGGCAGGACCAGACCGCATGCCTGGAGGCTGTTGCCGCGCTGCACTACCCGGTGTTCGTCAAGCCCGCCCGTGGCGGATCCAGTTTGGGCATCTCCAAGGTGACCGATCCCGAGCGGCTCGAGGCGGCCATCAAGGTCGCACAGGACTACGACCCCAAGATCATCGTCGAGCAGGGGTTTGTCGGCGCGCGAGAGCTCGAGTGCGGGGTACTGGCTGATCTCGACGGGGGACCGCCGATGGCGAGCGCCGTAGCCGAGATCCGTGTGCACAACGAGTCAGGCTTCTACGACTTCGATGCCAAATACCTCCCAGAGGAGCAGGTTGATCTTGACGTGCCGGCGGACGTCCGGCCCGAGCTGGCCAGCGAGGTCCAGGAGCTGGCGGTGCGGACGTTTGAAGCGATTGGCTGCGAGGGTCTGGCTCGGGTCGACGTCTTTGTCACGCACGAGGGGCAGGTTGTGATCAATGAAATCAACACGATGCCCGGCTTCACACCGCACTCCATGTTCCCGCGGATGTGGGCGGCCAGTGGTGTTCCTTATCCGGAGCTGGTGGAGCGGTTGA
Organism: Propionibacteriaceae bacterium; assembly: GCA_025923975.1. Taxonomy (GTDB): domain Bacteria; phylum Actinomycetota; class Actinomycetes; order Propionibacteriales; family Propionibacteriaceae; genus Microlunatus. Next base: position 20,218 of record JAICEV010000007.1, on the reverse strand, counting down.
TCACATTGGCACTGCGTCGTCCGGTTGGGCTGCGGTAACAGCTGCGAGCGTCGGAAATCGCGCGCCGCCGCACGGAGCCAGGCTGGCGCAGGAGCGCCAGCCTCGGCGAAGCGGAGCGAGCAATGGACACTGGCGAGCCGTAGTTCCCTCTGCGAGCGACGACGACGGCGGCGGATTCCAAGCGCGATGCGCGAGCAGCTCTAAATTAAATGTGGACGACGGGGCAGGTGACCGTGCGGGTAATGCCAGGCACTGCTTGCACTCTGGCAACCACCAGCTGACCAAGCTCATCGACACTGGCTGCTTCGGCGCGCACGATGACGTCGTAAGGACCGGTGACATCTTCGGCCAGCGTGACACCTTGAATGTTGGCAATCGCATGCGCGACCTCTGCAGCCTTGCCAACGTTGGTCTGGACCAAGATGTATGCCTGTACGACCATCGGGTGATACCTCCTGCGTTCAAGACTGCGGTGTCTTCTCACTGTCAGGGCGCATCGTCAGTCCTTGGCCGCAGACCGCGTACGCTCGCCGATGTGCGTCACGCTACATCGTCTGGCAGGACGGCGCGTACCGGGGAGCGCGGGAGGGTTCAGTGAATTTCAGCCGCACTGCCACGCTGGCAGAGGTCGGGGAGTTTCCACTCATTGCGGCTATCACCGAAGGTCTGTCGCTGCAGGCTGAGGTCCGCGTTGGTCCGGGAGACGACGCCGCCGTGCTGGCTGTCGACGATGCGGTGGCGGCGTCAGTGGACGTGCTCGTTGAGGGGGTGCACTTCCGGCGTGACTGGTCGGAGGCTCGTGATGTTGGACGTAAGGCGGTCGCGGTCAATGTCGCCGATATTGAAGCTGTTGGCGCTCGGGCAACTGGCCTCCTGGTCGGCTTCTCTGCACCTGCCGACCTGCCGCTGGGCTGGGTACTCGATTTCGCCGAAGGTATCCGGCACGAAAGCCACGCTGCCGGGGTGAGCTTGCTCGGAGGCGATGTAACCAGAGCTCGCGACATCACCATTGCGGTCACCGCCTTGGGGTCACTGGAGGGTCGTGACCCGGTGCTGCGGTCTGGAGCACGGCCGGGCAACCTGGTGGCCATCCATGGCCGGCTTGGTTGGGCCGCCGCAGGCCTGGTGGTGCTGGGGAGGGGCTTCCGCTCACCGCGGGTCCTGGTCGAGGCGCAACGGGTGCCGCAGATGGATTACGGCGCTGGCGCTGCTGCCGCTCGAGCGGGAGCCACCTCCATGATCGACATCTCTGATGGCTTGCTCGCCGATCTGGGCCACGTGGCACAGGCTTCAGGTGTGTTGATCAATCTGCGTCGGGAGGCCTTCGACGTCGCCGAACCACTCCAGGCTGTCGCAGCGGCCACCGGCGCGGATCCATACACGTTCCTTTTCGCCGGTGGTGACGATCACGCGTTGGCGGCTACCTTCCCGTCACCGGACGCGGTACCGGCAGGGTGGCTCATAGTCGGAGGTGTGAGCCTCGCAGACGATGATCATGCTGGCGTCTTGGTCGATGGCGCGGTGTGGGAGTCCGCCGCCGGTTATGACCACTTCGGCTCTCAGCGAGCTTCGGAACCGCGACGATGAGCCTGCCCACGGCTCGAGTCCTCACGATTGCTGGCTCGGATTCAGGTGGGGGAGCTGGCATCCAGGCCGATCTGAAGACGATGCTGGCTCAAGGCGTGCATGGCATGACTGTGCTTACGGCGGTGACTGCTCAGAACTCAGTCGGTGTGCAAGGCATCTGGCCACTGCCCGGGGAGTCGATCCGGGCACAGTTTCGGAGTGTCGTCGACGACATCGGCGTGGATGCGGTGAAGGTCGGCATGCTCGGCAGCGAGGAGACTGTAGCCTGCGTCGCGGACCTGGTCGCTGATCTTGATCCGTCAGTGCCACTGGTCGTCGACCCAGTGTGCGTCAGCAAGCATGGCGATCGGCTGATCGATCAAGGGGCAGTCGGAGCGCTCCGCTCCCAGTTGTTCCGGTACGCCACAGTGATCACACCCAATCTCGACGAGGCTGCCGTGTTGACCGAGCATCCGGCTGACACCCCTGCGCCTGTTCTCGCCGATCTTTTGATTGGCTGCGGTCCGCAGTGGGTCTTGATCAAGGGCGGTCATCGTGAGGGTGCTGCGATCGATTACCTGAAGAGCCGGGATGGCGAGCACTTCAGCTACACAGCGGCCCGCGAGGACAATCGGCATACGCACGGCACAGGCTGCACGCTGGCGTCCGCCCTCGCCAGTCAGCTTGCGCTTGGCCACAGCGTCCCGGAGGCGATGGCGCTGGCCAAGGCTTACGTGACAGGAGCCATCGCCGCCGGGTTTGCGCTTGGCCGCGGTCTTGGGCCAACAGATCATCTCTGGCAGCTGCGGCGCCATCTCGACGAACCGGATTGAGCGCGGCGTGTGAGGAGTCCATCGGGCCAGTGATCTTGTAACCTCGCAACCATGGCGACCCGCGCGTCTTCCCCATCGCGGCCCCGCAACAGATCTGGCTCATCCCAGCGTGCCAAACCGCGGTCGACCGGAAGCAAGAAATCCTCGCGTACCGTGGCGCGGACCAGCGCCCCGCGCAGGCGATCCCGCAGCCGCTCCGGAGGCCGCCGTCCCCGCCAGTCGGCCTTCGATCGGTTGCTGCTCGGTATTGCCGAACTCTTCACAGAGATCGCCCACGGCATAGGCGCTCTAGTGCGACGAATCGGACCTGGGGTGAAGGAAGTCGATCCAGCCCTGCGACGAGACGGAATCGGACTGTTCCTGCTCGGCAGCGCGATTGTCGTCGGCGCGGCAGTCTGGTGGGGCTTGCCTGGTGCTGTCGGGCCGGGCATCGCCACTGGCGTCGCTAGTGCCATCGGCGCTCTCAGCTACCTGGCACCCATTCTGTTGGTCGTAATGGCCTGGCGCACCCTGCGACATCCAGACCGAAATGGCCCGCTCGGCCGGCAGGTGATCGGCTGGAGCGCGATCTTGCTCGGCCTCCTGGGCCTGATCAACATTGCTCGCGGGCTACCGCGGACAAATGAGCCGGAACGACTCCGCAACGCCGGCGGAATCATCGGCTATATCTCCTCCAGCTTGCTCTCGGATCTGTTGACCGTCTATGTGGCGGTGCCATTGCTGATCTTGTTGCTGCTCTTCGGTGTGATCGTTGTCGTCGGTGTTCCGCTCCATCAGATTCCCGCTCGGCTGCGCTCTTTGCGAGCCCGGATACGCCGCCGGCCGGTGGTGATCGAAGGTCAGGTCGTGCCAGCGCTGGAGTACGGCGGCAATCAGGCCTACGAGACACCGGTGATCGGCGATCAAGCTCGGCGGCTGCCAGGCGGCAATGGAACCGGCGATGCGCCGGAATCGGGCTCAGCGGTGCCGGGCAGTTCCGATGCGGAGGGAGCTCTGGAACCACGTCGTGCGGTGACAGCCGGATTGCCGCCTGGCGTCACGGTGCACGGAGTTGATGGGGAGGAGTTGGAGGCTCCGCCGCACAGTCCGATCCCACAACGCGTGGAGCAGCTGCAGCTGTCCGGCGATGTTCAGTATCTGCTTCCCGATCCGGCGACGCTGAAGCATGGCAGTGTCCATAAGGCCCGTACCAATGCCTCCGATGCCGTAGTGCATCAGCTCACCGAGGTGCTGCTCCAGTTCGAGATCGATGCTCGTGTCACCGGGTACAGCCGTGGTCCAACTGTCACTCGTTACGAGGTCGAGCTGGGTCCGGCCGTAAAGGTGGAGAAGGTCACGGCATTGAGTCGCAACATCGCATACGCGGTTGCCAGCGCCGATGTACGCATCTTGTCGCCGATCCCCGGGAAATCCGCCATCGGGATCGAGATCCCTAACAGCGACAAGGAAGTGGTTTCTTTAGGTGATGTGCTCCGGTCGGCGCGAGCCAGGAATGATCATCACCCGATGACAGTCGGTCTTGGCAAGGACGTCGAAGGTGGCTTCGTGGTGGCCAACCTGGCCAAGATGCCTCACCTGCTGGTCGCTGGTGCCACTGGATCCGGCAAGTCGAGCTTCGTCAACTCCATCATCACCTCGATCATGATGCGGGCCACGCCCGACGAGGTACGAATGTTGCTGGTTGACCCGAAGCGAGTTGAGCTGACCGCGTACGAGGGAATTCCGCACCTGGTAACGCCGATCATTACCCATCCCAAGCGGGCAGCCGAAGCGCTGCAGTGGGTAGTCCGCGAGATGGACCTGCGTTACGACGACCTCGCCGGATACGGTTTCCGACACGTCGACGACTTCAACAAGGCGGTGCGAAACGGCTCAATCAAGCCGCCGATGCCGGATGTGGCGAACACCGCGGACTCCTCCCCAGCGCCGGACGCTGCGCAAAACCGTGCACTGACGCCCTATCCCTATCTCGTGGTGATCGTGGACGAGCTGGCTGACCTGATGATGGTGGCTCCGCGCGACGTCGAGGACTCGATCGTCCGTATCACCCAGCTGGCGCGGGCTGCGGGAATTCACTTGGTGCTGGCGACGCAGCGGCCGAGCACCGATGTCGTCACCGGCTTGATCAAGGCAAACGTGCCCAGCCGGCTGGCGTTCGCGACCTCCTCGATGACCGACTCCAGAGTGATCTTGGATCAACCCGGCGCGGAGAAGCTGGTAGGGCAGGGCGATGGGCTGTTCCTGCCGATGGGATCCAGCAAGCCGATCCGCATCCAGGGCGCCTGGGTCACCGAAAACGAGGTCAGGGCCGTGGTGAGCCATGTGTGCGGGCAGTTGAAGCCCACTTATCGCGAGGACGTGACGTTGGCGTCGGAGTCCTCAGTCAAGGTTGCTGAGGACATCGGCGACGATCTGGACCTGGTACTCCAGGCCGTGGAGCTGGTGGTAACCCTGCAGCTCGGTTCCACCTCAATGCTGCAACGCAAGCTTCGTGTCGGATTCGCCAAGGCGGGCCGACTGATGGACATCCTCGAGACGCGCGGCATTGTGGGACCTTCTGAGGGATCGAAGCCACGCGAGGTCCTGGTTACGCCCGACGAGCTGGAAGCGGTGCTGGAGAACCTCAGGGTCGGCTAGACAACTGACCATCGGTAATACTGGGACGGCCATGCCTGACTCCGCCGCGTCCGCCGCCCCGGGTGCTCATCAAGGTGCGACGGTGAGCTTGAAGCCGACGGTGCATCTCGTCACGCTCGGTTGTGCGCGCAACGAGGTGGACTCGGAGGAACTTGCCGCCCTACTTGAGCGCGATGGTTTCCGGCTGGAGGCCGACCCGAATGTGGCGGACGCGGTCTTGGTCAACACCTGCGGCTTCATCGACGCGGCCAAGAAGGACTCCATCGACACGCTGCTCGCCGCCAGTGACCTCAAGAAGGCTGGCCGCGCCAGGGCCGTAGTCGCCGTCGGGTGTCTGGCAGAGCGTTACGGTCACGAGTTGGCCGATGCTTTACCCGAGGCGGACAGCGTCCTCGGATTCGACGATTACGCCGACATCGCCGATCGACTCCGGATGATCTTGGCCGGGCAACGGCATCAAGCCCACGTGCCACGCGATCGCCGGTCACTGCTGCCGCTGGCACCTACGTCGCGGCCAGTTGTTGCGAACGCTGCAATCATCCCCGGGCATGGGTTGCTGAGTCTGGGCACCGTGGGGCCCGCAAGTGGACCACGTGTTTTCCGTCGGCGGCTTGATGGCGGTCCATCGGCACCGCTAAAGATCGCATCCGGCTGCGATCGGCGCTGCACCTTCTGCGCGATTCCAGCGTTTCGGGGGGCGTACGTCTCGCGTCAGCCTGCCGAGATCGTTGCCGAGGCGGCGTGGCTGGTCGAGCAGGGTGTTCGTGAGGTATTTCTGGTCAGTGAGAACTCCTCTTCGTATGGCAAGGATCTGGGCAACATCCGGCTCCTGGAGCGTCTACTCACTGAACTGGCTGAGCTTGACGAACTGTCCTGGATTCGGGTCTCGTATCTCCAACCGGCCGAGATGCGACCAAGCCTGATCGAAGTAATGGCGAGCACGCCGAAGGTGCTTCCCTATTTCGATCTGTCTTTTCAGCACGCCTCGCCGTCGGTGCTGCGCCGGATGCGACGCTTCGGTGGCGCCGAGTCGTTCCTGGGATTGATCTCCTCCATCCGCAGGTTGGCGCCGGCCGCCGGGATCCGTAGCAACGTGATCTGTGGCTTTCCCGGCGAAACCGAGGCCGACCTCGATGTGCTCTGCGACTTTCTCGCTGCCGCGGAACTCGATGCGATCGGCGTCTTCGGCTATTCGGCCGAGGAAGGTACGGAGGCGTGCCGCCTGGACAGCCAGCATTCACCAGAGGAGATTGAGATTCGGCGGCAGCGAGTGGCCGATCTTGCGGACGAGCTGGTCAGCCAACGGGCAGCGGCACGGCTTGGCGAATTCGTGCAGGTCCTCGTCGAGGAAGCGGGTGTGGAGATCGTCGGTCGCGCCGCACACCAGGGGCCCGAGGTCGACGGCAATGTCCGTTTGATCACCCGCGAGCTACTCCAGCCCGGTGACTTGGTGGACGCTGTCGTCTCGGATACCGATGGTGTCGATCTGGTGGCTACCGCGATGCTGCAGCAGTGGGTCCCCGCAATCGGCGAACAGGAACTCACCTCGCCATGATCGACGATGATCATCGATCTGATAGAGGGGCCGACAAGCTCCGGCGCAAGCCTGACCCCGATGCACTGGCGCCGAGCGAAACACATCCGGTTGGACCCATGGCAGAACCTGAGACAAGTCCGTGGAATGTGCCGAATGCACTGACCGCCTTCCGCATCATTCTGGTCCCGATCTTCGCCTGGATGCTCTTGGTCCATCCGGATGAGCCAGGCTGGCGGTTACTCAGTGCCGTGATCTTCTCCGTGGCGATCTTGACTGACACCCTCGACGGGTACCTGGCACGCAAGCACAACATCATTACCCGCTTCGGCAAGCTGGCTGATCCGATCGCGGACAAGGCTCTTACGGGTATGGCGTTCATCGGGTTGTCGATCATCGGTGAGCTTCCCTGGTGGGTCACCGTGACGATCTTGGTTCGGGAGTGGGGTATCACGATCATGCGCTTCGTCGTGCTCCGCTACGGCGTCATGGCCGCCGGTCGCGGCGGCAAGATCAAGACCGTGACCCAAGCGATAGCGGTGATTCTGTATCTACTTCCCTTGCCCGACCAAGTTCACATCGTCGCTGTGATTGTCATGGCCATCGCCTGGCTCATCACCATCGTGACGGGTCTGGACTATGTCCGGGAAGCGCTACGGCTACGCCGTCGGGCTCAAGCGAAGCGATGAGGTCCGGGCTCGCCGCAAGCGTTCTTGCCGAGCTGGTCCGCCGCGGTGAGACTCTTGCGAGCGCCGAGTCCCTGACTGGCGGAATGGTTGGGCAGCTGTTGACCGACGTACCCGGTGCATCAGCCAGCTACCTGGGTGGTGTGATCAGCTACGCCACTGATCTGAAGGCCACTCTTGCCGGAGTCAACGTAGCAACACTGGACCAACTCGGCCCGGTCTCTGAACGAACGGCTGCCGAGATGGCTCGTGGAGTCGCCGAGCGATGCAATGCTGACTGGGGCGTGGCGACCACGGGAGTGGCTGGGCCTGAGGCTCAGGGCGATCATCCGGTGGGCCAGGTCTTTATTGCCGTGAGTCACCAAACTGATGGTGTGATGAGGGTCAGGGAGCTCTCGCTATACGGGGAACGTGCCGCGATTCGGAAGCAGGCAGCCGAAGCTGCGCTGGCTCTGCTCGCCGACGCCCTTGGATTGAGCAGCCCATCCTTTGGCACTGACGACGCGCCCGAGACCTGAGCGTGGACCGCTCTGGTGTTGTCAGTGAGGATGGGTACAGTTTCCATATGCGGTCCGAGGAACTCCCGGTGAAGCCGGTGCTGGTGCGCGAGCTCATCGGCGAGTCGCTCCGCGAGGAGCGCGTCTCGCAGGGAAAGACGCTGCGGGAAGTGTCCAGGAATGCCCGCGTCAGTCTGGGATACCTCTCCGAGGTCGAGCGTGGCCAGAAGGAAGCATCGAGCGAATTGCTGGCCGCCATTTGTGCGGCGCTGGATCTGCCTCTCTCAGTGGTGCTGAATGTGGTCAGCGAGAAGATGGCCAGCTACGAGCGTGTGACCGCATTGCCGACTGTCCGGTCGATGGCACAGGCGGCCGCCTGAGCTGGTCTGACAGCTCGCAGGGCAGCGACAGCGGTACTAGATGCTCGGCCGTAGGCGCAGTCCCTGAGGTGTCATTCGGAAGCCTGCAGCCTGCAGAGCCTCACTGACAGGAATCGAGCCGAAGACATGCGCACCGTCGGCTCGTTCCACGGTCAGCTTTCCGAGCAGCCCCTCTTGCACTGACCGGGCGAGCGCTGCTGCCGCAGGTGCAAGCCGGGCTGGATCTTCGGTGAAGGACAACAGTGTCCTGCCACCGCGTTCCACGTAGAAGATCAACGCGCCGGCAACCAGTACAACCAGCGCTCCCGCCTTGCGACCCGGGCGGTGGCCCTCTCGATCAGGCCACGGAAGCGATGCCCCGTACGGGTTGGCAGGATCACATGCAGCGAGCACGACGGCACCAGAGTCGGCCGGTTCTTGCTGGTGGCTGCGCAGTCGATCTACGGCCCCAGTCAGGGCGAACTGAGCCGCGCCTAAGCCTTCGACAAAGTAGCCACGACGACATTGGCCTGCTTCCTCGAGGGAACTGAGCGCTCGGTAGGCCGCGCCGAAGCCGCCTTCGGCGTTCTCGGTAAGGACGCTGCCTCGAGTAACCACCCCGTACCGGTCCAGCTGCGCGAAAATGTCCGAGGCCAAGCGGTCAGAGGCTGACGATGATGATCGCTGAACCAGCGACCAGCGACCCGCCGTCGTCGGGGTCGCGAATCGGTGCGTGCGAGCCGGTCGGCCGAGGCCTCCGCCAGCAAGCCGAGTGCGATGCGTCCTCGCGATGGGCCGACTAGGTCTCCTGTGGGCTCCGCTAACCGCCAGGTTGCGAACCGGCGCAAAGGTGTCTCCAGTCACTAGACCGGCCCAGACCAGCTCCCACAGCGCATCGACGTACTGCGAGCGTTCGGTGATCGGCAACCCCGCGGGTAGCAAGCTGTCGAAGAAGTAGGCACCGCCGCTCGCAAGGGCAGCCAGAAGTTCCTGGCTGCGATACTGAGCTGGCTCGGCCCGCGCAGCATGCGGTTGCTGATCTGCGACGTACCAGCGCACCCAGCCGTCGGAATCACCGATGGATCCGTCTCCGACCCAATAGATTTCACCGCTAGCGGTTAACTCATCGAGCAACGAAGGCCTGTACTCAGCAATCCTCGCGGGCAAGATCATCGACTCCACTGCACTGGCAGGCATCGGGTAACCCGAGAGCTGTTCAATGGCCCCAAGCACGGCATCAACGCCGCGCCCGCCCTTGCTGACGCCCTGCCACTCAGCGAGGAAGCGTGCAAACGCCACCTGCTCGACCGGCTCGACGCCCTTGCGCAGCAGCGCCAGGGTGCGCCTCTTGATCAACGCCAGCACTTGACTATGGCAGTACTGACGCCGTTCGCTCGCTGCCTCTCCTGGCAGGTCGACGAATGAACCGGCGATCAGTGTGCCGGGTGCCACCAGGCTGTCGCACGCCGACTCAACGATCGCGCGACCCAAGCCGTAGCGCTGTGCGATAGCAGAGGCGACGAACGGGCCATGGCTGCGCGCCCAGCGCAATACAAGATCATCAATGGGATGCTCAGCGGCTTCGGTGAATGTAGCCGCCACACCAGGCGGGACCGGAATTCCGAGGCCGTCGCGCAGTCGCGAAATATCCTCAGCAACGGCCAGCATCTCCTGCCCGGCAATCCGCAGCTCGACCACACGGCGATCTTTGATCAGCGTGTTGATCACATCTGCGACATCAACTCCTGGAGCGGCTCGTGCCGCTAGCTCAGGGCGGGTGAACGGTCCGGCCGTACGCAGCAGGTCAAAGGCCTGTTCCAGCGTTGTTACCTGCCGCTCGGCGCTGAGGCACTGAAGATCGGCCTCGATGTTGGCGATCACATCAGCATCCAGCAGTTGCTTGATGCCGTCCTTGCCGAGCAGCTCGGCTAGCAGCGTGGCATCCAGCGAGAGGGCCGCTGCCTTCTTCTCGGCAAGCGGCACGTCCCCCTCGTAGACGAATGCACCGACGTAGCCGAAGAGCAGCGAGCGGGCGAAAGGAGATGGCTCCCTGGTCTCAACCTCGACAATCTGGAGTGACCGCGAGGCGACCTGCCGTTGCACCTCGAGTACGCCATCCAGATCGAACACGTCGTTCAGGCATTCGCGCATGGTCTCGAGCACGATCGGAAACTCTGGGTATTGGGCAGCGACGGTCAGCAGTTGTGCTGAGCGCATCCGCTGCTGCCAGAGCGGCGAACGTGTCCTGGGATCACGTCTGGGGAGCAGCAGCGCGCGGGCCGCATTTTCTCGGAAGCGGGCGGCGAAGAGGGCCGACGAACCGACCTCATCGCTGACGACCGATTCGATCAGTTCCGGATCACAGACAATCAATTCGGCGCTTGGCGGCTCGGACTCGGTATCGGGGATGCGCAGCACCATGCCGTCGTTAGTTGCGGTCGCCTGGACGTCCATGCCGTAGCGTTCCCGCGCGGCATGTTCGATGGCAAGCGCCCAAGGGCTGAGGACGCCGGTGCCAAGTGGACAGTGCACGCAGACCCGCCAGTCACCCAGCTCATCACGGAACCGCTCGAAGATCACGGTCTGGTCGGTCGGCAGCGCCCCGGTGGCTGCCTGCTGCTCGGCCAGATAGGAGACCAGATTGTTGGCAGCGAATTCGTCCAGCCCGGCTTCGTGCAGTCGAGCTCTGGCAGCAGTCGGCCGCATCGCACCAATCTCACGGACGAAGGTGCCAAACGCGCGCCCTAGCTCCAACGGCCGTCCCGGTGCATCGCCCTTCCAGAACGGCAGTCGTCCTGGGGCGCCCGGGGCGGGGGAGACCAGCACCTGGTCGTGGGTGATTTGCTCGACTCGCCAGCTCGTGGTGCCGAGCGTGAAGACGTCGCCCACCCGAGTCTCGTAGACCATCTCCTCGTCGAGTTCGCCCACTCGGCGGCTTGGTGCATGTCGCCCGGACGCATTCCCTTCACCGACCAAGAACACCCCGAAGAGCCCGCGATCAGGAATCGTTCCTCCGGAGGTCACCGCTAGCCGCTGGGCTCCCGGACGGGCGACCAGCACACCGGTATCGCGGTGCCAGATCAGCCGTGGCCTGAGCTCGGCAAACTGTTCGCTGGGATAACGGCCGCTGAGCATGTCAAGCACCGCCTCGAAGGCGCTATGAGGCAGCTGCCGGAAGCTGTTTGCCCTGCGCACCAAGGCGTACAACTCTTCAGTCTTGGCGTCCTCGACCGAGACGATCGCTACGATCTGCTGGGCCAGCACATCGAGTGGATTGCGCAGCTCGGCAACCTCCTCGATCGCACCTCGCCGCATCCGTTCGACAACGACCGCCGCTGCGATGAGATCGCCACGATGATTGGGAAAGAACACTCCGCGAGATGTCGCCCCGACATGGTGGCCTGCCCGACCCACCCGCTGCAGACCGCTTGCCACCGAGGGTGGCGCCTCGACCTGCACCACGACATCGACCGCACCCATATCAATGCCGAGCTCCAGCGACGAGGTCGCCACGACGCAGGGGAGTCGGCCGGTCTTGAGGTCATCCTCGATCTGAGCGCGCTGTTCCTTGCTGACCGAGCCATGGTGCGCACGGGCGATGACGGGACCGCTGCTGCCGTCGCGGCCGCTGGAAGCACCTGATTGAGCCATCACTTCCGCTGGTGACGGGAATGGGTCGGTCACCTCGCCGAGGCGTTCGGCGTACAGATCATTGAGGTGGGCGGTGAGGCGCTCTGCCAGTCGCCGCGAGTTGGCGAACACGATGCTCGAGTGATGCTCACTTATCAGGTCAAGAATCCTGTTCTCGACGTGCGGCCAAATCGAAGGCGGTCTCGGCGGTGCCTGCTCATCATCCAATGTCGGAGGCGCGGGCGTCGGCGTCGATGCCGTCGCGCCAAGATCGCTCATGTCCTCGACCGGCACGACGATCGACAGATCCCACGACTTCTCGGCGTATGGCGCCACGACCCGGACCGGATGCGAACCACCGAGAAAGGCGGCAACCCGCTCCGGTGGTCTTACCGTCGCCGACAGGCCGATCCGCTGTAGGGGATGCCGTGAGGACCCTCCAGCAGACTCGGTCAGAGCTTCCAGCCGCTCCAGAGAAACTTCGAGGTGGGCACCGCGTTTGGTTCCGGCCAGGGCGTGCACCTCGTCGACAATCACCGTCTCGACCGACCGGAGAAGATCACGTGCCGCTGAGGTCAGCATCAAGAACAGTGACTCTGGCGTGGTGATCAAGATGTCTGGCGGCCGAGTGACGAGAGCACGGCGCTCGGCAGCCGATGTGTCCCCAGATCGCACGCCGACGCTGACACTTGGGGGCACGTGTTCCAGCCGTAGAGCCGTCTGAGTGATGCCAGCCAGCGGAGCGCGAAGGTTCCGCTCGACATCGACCGCCAGCGCCTTCAGTGGAGAGATGTAGAGGACACGACAACGCTCTTTGGCGCCGGGCTGCGGCGTACGGGTCAGATCGTCAAGTGCCCAGAGGAACGCGGCAAGCGTCTTGCCGGAGCCGGTTGGTGCGATGACCAGCGCGTTCTCGCGAGCAGAAATGGCCTGCCAGGCCCCGACCTGTGCCGCTGTTGGGCGCGCAAAGACATCCCGAAACCAGGTCGCGGTCGCCGGAGAGAAGACCTCCAGTGGATCAATAGGCACGTTGTCTATCTTGCCCTCAGGCACTGACACTTCTCTGGTCATGATCTGCTGGCTACCTGCTGCAGGCACAATGGCGGCTGTGAAGGAGACCGAGCTTTGGCAGCGCCTGCAGCTCCACCTCGGTGCGGGTTACTTCCGAGTGTGGGCGTCGGAGTACAGCCTTGCGGCGCTAGGCCAGCGCACTGTTGTCCAAGCCCTGGCTGACGGAGTGCCGTGCAAGGTTATCTGGCGTGCCGTGTGGGCCGCACTCGAATTGCCGGCACGAGACCGCTAGGCAACCGGCCGACTACGCGCGTCTAACGCAAAACGGCAATCTGTGCAGATTGCTCTAGGCGTGGCGTGTCGAATGCGGTTCGAACAAACGTTCGGTAGGTTATCCACCAGGGGTCAGGATTGGTTATCCACAGAATCCCGTGCTACCGAACGATTGTCAGTGCCCGTCCTTAGGGTCACAGCGCAAGACTTTCAAACAGAACAGGCAGCGCCGGAGGCAGCAAAATGCCCGACGGACGAGGGAAGGAACGCGATGGCCACGGAAGACCGCGAGAAAGCACTTGAGGCAGCACTCGCGCAGATCGACAAGCAGTATGGAAAAGGATCGGTGATGCGCCTCGGTGAAGAGGTCCGGGCGCCAATCGAGGTCATTCCAACCGGCTCCATCGCCCTTGATGTGGCTCTTGGCATTGGCGGTTTACCGCGCGGCAGAGTCGTGGAAATCTACGGCCCTGAGTCAAGCGGCAAGACCACCGTGGCCTTGCACGTGATTGCCAATGCCCAAGGTGAAGGAGGGATCTGCGCATTCATCGATGCCGAGCATGCGCTGGATCCCGAGTACGCGAGACGTCTTGGCGTCGATACCGATTCGCTTCTGGTCAGCCAACCTGACAACGGCGAGCAGGCGCTGGAGATCGCCGACATGCTGATCCGCTCAGGTGCGTTAGCGCTAATTGTGATCGACTCGGTGGCTGCCCTGACCCCCCGGGCCGAGATCGAGGGTGAGATGGGCGACAACCACGTCGGTCTTCAGGCGCGGCTGATGAGTCAGGCGCTCCGGAAGATGACCAGTGCTTTGAGTGGTGCTGGTACCACAGCGATCTTCATCAATCAGCTTCGGGAGAAGATCGGGGTGATGTTTGGATCGCCCGAGACAACGACGGGCGGCCGTGCACTGAAGTTCTATGCATCGGTGCGACTGGACGTACGTCGTATCGAGACGCTCAAAGACGGACAGGAAATGGTCGGCAACCGCACCCGGGTGAAGGTAGTCAAAAACAAAGTTGCGCCACCATTCAAACAAGCTGAGTTCGATATTCTCTACGGACAAGGAATCAGTCGCGAAGGCAGCCTAATTGATTTGGGGGTGGATACAGGAATCATTCGCAAGGCCGGGGCTTGGTTCACCTACGATGCCGATCAATTGGGCCAGGGGCGCGAGAACGCTCGCAGCTACCTGCGCAACAATCCCGATCTGGCTGATGAGCTGGAGAAGAAGATTAAGGAGCGGATGGGCATCGGTCCGAAGATTGATTTGCCAGCAGGCATCGATCCGGTCACCGGTGAAGTGGAGTTCTAGCCTGTGCCGATCGTCCACAGTCAGCGGGAGCCCTCGCCACGATCAGAGGATGTCGACGCCGATATCGAATCCGTAGCCCGCACCATCGCACTGCGCAAGTTGACTGCGAAGGCTTGCACCCGACACGAGCTTGACCAGGCACTTCATAACAAGAATGTGCCGCCAGCTGCGATCGATGCAGTACTTGATCGACTCGAAGAAGTAGGCCTGGTCGATGACGCCGCGTTTGCAGTTAACTGGGTCACATCCCGTCAGCAGCGTCGCCATCTATCCCGTCGAGCACTCAGGCGAGAGCTGCAAGCGAAAGGAGTCGAGAGCAGCGAGATCGATAATGCGCTGGACCATGTCGATCTTGATGCGGAACTCAGAGCGGCTCGGGACCTGGCTGAGCGCAAACGGGCAGCGATGAAGGGACTTTCGCGCGACGTGCAGTATCGGCGGCTGGCCGGCGTTCTCAGTCGACGCGGATTCGATACCACCGTCACAACGCGGGTGCTGGCTGATGTGCTAGTAGGTAAGTGAGCCGCGAGCCCAGCGCCCTCTGCCGGTGGCCCGCACATTTGTGCTTGACCGAGGCGGTAGCCAGACATACCCTGCAAGCACGAGGTATCAGGCAACGCTTGAACGATATGACGAAAGCCCGGACGAAACGCCCGTTCCGGAAATGTAGAACTAGTGAAAGCAATTTCTTCCAACAGAGAGGACTTATGAGGAAATCCAGCGTTCACTGACTGAGCGTTGGTTGATTTGCATTTCGCGTTGCGGATCCTCTTGAGTACACGCACAAGCGTGCAGACAGGAGCGCGACGGTGACCGGGGTCTTTCAAGCACTTGTAGTTGTCGGCCTTTTCTTGCTCACCGCAGTGGTTGCGCTGGCAACGGCGGTCATGGTTCGCCGCGGACAACATAACAACACCGGCGGGCACCAATCTGGAACCGCTCACTCAACGGGATCAACGCTACTGTCCAGCCCCGGCGCTTCAGGCACGCTTCGCACCCAGACTGACCGCCCTGCTGCCGACTCAGATACGGAGGAACAGTCGGCTTCCGAGGCGGAGCTTGAAGACTTGCGCGCTAAAGCCAAGACGTTGCTCGCCTCGGCCCAGTCCGCACGGGCTGAGGCTGAGGAAGAGTCACGTGCTCGGCGAAACGAGCTACGTGAATTACGTGCTGACCTGGAGCGCCGCGAGCAACGCCTCTCGGATCGAGAGGAACGGCTCGACAACGATGTACGCGGGCTGGAGGACAAGACACGGCAGCTTGAGGATCTCAAGAATGACCTCAAGAATGAACAGCGGATGCTCGCCGATCTTGAGGCACAGCAGCAAGTCACGCTGGAACGGCTCGCTGGTTTGACGGCTGAGCAGGCCAAGTCTGAGCTCGTTGCCTCGGTCACACACGATGCGAAGCGGCAGGCGGTTCTGCTCGCTCGCGACATCGAACGGCAGGCGGTCCGGGAGGCAGATTCGCGGGCGCAGATGATCATCGTTGGAGCCATCCAGCGTCTCGCGTCCGAACTGACATCAGAGTCTGTGGTTTCAGCAGTCCACCTTCCGGGTGACGACATGAAGGGCCGGATCATCGGTCGCGAAGGCCGCAATATCCGGGCCTTTGAGCAGGTCACCGGAGTGAACGTGATGATTGACGACACGCCGGAAGCGGTGCTGCTGTCATGCTTCGACCCGGTGCGGCGAGAGACCGCCCGAATGACGTTGACCGAGCTGGTTGCAGACGGCCGAATCCACCCGGCTCGCATTGAGGAAGTGCACGAGCGGAGTAAGAGCCAGATCGAGGCTCAGTGTCTGCGAGCGGCCGAGGACGCAATGGCTGAAGTGGGAATCTCGGATCTTCATCCAGCACTCGTCCCGGTGCTGGGCACCCTGCGTTACCGCACGTCGTACGGCCAGAACGTCCTCAAACATCTGGTAGAGAGCGCCCACATTGCCGCGTTGATGGCGGCCGAACTCGGGCTCGACGTAGCCCATTGCAAGCGTGCGGCGTTCTTGCATGACATTGGTAAAGCGTTGACCCACGAGGTCGAGGGGTCGCACGCGATTGTCGGCGCCGATCTGGCCCGCAAGTACGGCGAGCATGCCGACGTGGTGCATGCCATCGAGGCCCACCACAACGAGGTCGAAGTGCGCACCGTCGAAGCGGTTCTTGTTCAGGCGGCTGATGCGATCAGCGGCAGCCGGCCGGGAGCCCGTCGAGAAAGCATCGAGGCGTACGTTCAGCGCCTGGAGCGGCTGGAAGAGATCGCCGCGGCTCGGGAAGGTGTGGACAAGGTGTTCGCAATGCAGGCCGGTCGCGAAATTCGGGTCATGGTGGCGCCTGACGTTGTCGACGACATTGAAGCGCAGGTGCTGGCTCGCGACATCGCCAAGCAGATCGAGGAAGAGCTGACCTACCCGGGCCAGATCAAGGTCACGGTCGTACGGGAGTCCAGAGCAACCGAGACCGCTCGTTAGGTTTGACCGGGTGCTGCGAGCGCACCGCCCGGTGCCAGCGACGGACTGATCATCGTCGTATCCAACGGGGGTTGCTTCGGCCCGCGTTTCCGGGCCTGCAGCCTGCGCTCCAGGTAGTTGGCGAGTCTAGTCAGCAAGTAGTTGATGATGATGAAAATTGCGGCAATCACGATGAAGGTCGGGATCAGGTTTCCTTGAAGGGAAGCAAGAGTCTGGCCGCTGCGGACCAGTTCCGGGTACAAGATCAGGAAGCCTAAGGCAGAGTCCTTCAGAACGACCACGAGTTGACTGACAATCGAGGGCAGCATCAAGGTGATGGCCTGCGGCAACAGCACCAGCCGAAGCGTCGCAAATGAGGTCAGCCCAATGGCTAGGCCTGCCTCCCGCTGGCCCTTCGGCAGCGACCCGACTCCGGAACGGATGAGCTCGGCGATGACGGAGGAGTTATAGAACGTCAGACCAGCGACGACGCCGTAGAGCGGGAGGGCCTCGCCAGAAATCTGGAACCCAAAGAGGAAGAGGTAGTAGGCGAAGAGCATCATCATCAGCACCGGAACGGCGCGGAAGAACTCCACAAAGGCACCACAGGCCACCCGCACTGGCCTCAGCTGAGACAAACGGCCCATGCCCAACAAGATTCCGCCGATGATCGCGAGGATGATCGAGAAAAAGGCCGCAACCAAGGTGGCCTGCAGGCCTGGTAACAGGTAGGAGGTCCAGGTCACCGGGTCAAGGAATGGAGCCCACTTGTCGCCAGTGAACTGGCCTTTGGTCGCGAGCGCGCGGACGAGTAGGTAAAGCAGAGCAAGGATGACCAGACCGCCGACGATCGCGACGATGCGGTGGCGGGCCCGCGCCTTGGGACCGGGAGCGTCGAACAGCACACTCGCTTCGGCACTCATCGCTTCACTGCCAGTCGCCGCGACAAGGTGGTGAAAAGAACTCCGAGGGGAAGCGTCAAGATCACGAACCCGGCTGCCATGATCCCGAAGATGATGTAGATCAGGTCGGGACGGAACTCGATCATGCCCTTCATGAGGTATGAGGCTTCGGCCACGCCGATGGTGGCCACCACGGTCGTGTTCTTGGTGAGCGCGATCAGCACATTTCCCAGCGGGGCTATGGCTCCGCGAAATGCCTGGGGCAGCACCACGTTGGACAGGGTTGAACCGAAGTCAAGGCCAATGGCCCTAGCGGCCTCGGCCTGACCTTTGGGGACGGTGTTGATACCACTCCGCAGCGCCTCCGCGACAAAGGCCGCGTGGTAGATCGCGAGTCCGAGCACCCCCCAGCGGAAGTTCTGTACGTCGATGGGTGAGTTCTGCGGCCCGATCCGGTACTGCAGGGTGATATAGAACCCGAAGGCACAGAAGAACACGATCAGTGTCAGGGGCGTATTGCGCACCAGCGTCACGTAGGCCGTCCCGGCGGACCTGAACACGCCAACCGGAGATACCCGCATGATCGCAACGATCGTACCCAGCAGAAGGGCGCCGACGGCGGCTGCGACGGTTAGCTTGATCGTCATCCAGAACGCGGCGAGCACGTCGTACTCGGACAAGAGCTCGGACAGACCCTGGAGCATCCAACACACCCCCTCCGCTAATGGGGGCCGGCAACATGCCGGCCCCCCGTTACATCGAGTTCCTTAGACCGCCGCACAGGCGTCGGGCTTCGGCGGGTTGGTCGAGGTGTCGACCTTGAACCCCGATGGACCGACGTTCGCATCAACAGCCTTCTGCCAGGATCCGTCGGAGATCATCTTTTCGATTGCAGTATTCACCCTGTTGCACAGCTCGGTGTCGCCCTTCTTCAGGCCAACGCCGTACCTCTCGGTTGAGAACGGTTTGCCGACCACCTTGAGCTTGCCTGCGTACTGCGGTTGTGCGGCGAAGCCGGCCAAGATCACATTGTCGGTGGTGACCGCGTCCACTGTGCCACCAACCAACGCCTCAACGCACTTTGAGTAAGTGTCTTGCTCAAAAAGCTTCACCGTGGTGGCGTACTCTTTCTTGATCTTCTCTGCCGGGGTAGAGCCCGTTACCGAACACAGTGTCTTGCCGTCCATCGCATCCGGCCCTGTGATGTCGGTGTTGTCGGATCGCACCAGCAGATCCTGACCGGCGATGAAGTAGGGGCCGGCGAACGACACCTTCTCCTTACGCTGATCGGTAATCGAATAGGTCGCGAAGATCAGTGCGACCTGACCACCCTGAATCGCGGTCTCCCGCTGGGCCGACGGCGTCTCCTTGAAGATCACCTTGTCGCCCTCGAAGCCAAGTTCCTTGGCGACGTACCGCGCCACGTCGACGTCGAGGCCCTTGAAGTCCTCACCGACCTTCTGGCCGAGGCCCGGCTGGTCGTACTTGATGCCGATGTTGATGGTCTCACCTGTGGTACTTCCGGCCTCACCGCCGCCACCACAGGACGCCATGCTGAGCGCCAAGGCCGATCCCGCCACCACTGCCAGGATCTTCTTGCTGATGTGCATTGCTCTCCTTGTGTTGTGAACTTGCTTGGATCGCGATCTCGAGGACCGATCCGGATCAGACGCAGTGGTACTGCGTCACCCTGAGCTAATGGGTCAAGATCTTGCTCAGGAAGTCTTTGGCACGCGCGCTTTGCGCGCTTGTGAAGAACGAGTCGGGGTCGGACTCTTCGACGATCCGACCCTCATCCATGAACACCACCCGGTTTGCGGCCTTACGGGCAAAGCCCATCTCGTGGGTGACTACGATCATCGTCATACCTTGGCGAGCCAGCGAGATCATTACGTCCAGGACCTCGTTCACCATCTCGGGGTCCAATGCCGACGTCGGCTCGTCGAACAAGATCACCTTAGGATCCATCGCAAGTGCCCGGGCAATCGCCACCCGCTGCTGCTGGCCGCCTGACAGCTGGGCCGGATACTTCTCTGCTTGCGACTCGACTCCGACGCGGGTCAGCAGTTCCATGCCAAGCCGCTTGGCCTCCGCAGCCGACTTCTTGCGAACCTTGATCGGTCCGAGCGTGACGTTGTCCAAGATCGTCTTGTGGGCAAAGAGGTTGAACGACTGGAACACCATGCCGACGTCTGCACGCAGATGAGCCAGCGCCTTGCCCTCTTTGGGCAAATGCTGACCGTCGATGGTGATGGTTCCGGCCTCAATCGTCTCCAGACGGTTGATGACTCGGCACAGCGTCGACTTGCCCGAGCCCGACGGTCCTAGAACCACCACGACCTCACCCTTGCGGACAGTGAGATTGATCTTTTGGAGCACATACAGTTCCCCGAAGTGCTTGTCGACATCGCTGAGCACGACCACCTCGCCGGCGGCCACGTCGAGGTCGACGTCCCGCAAGGCCCGTTTCTCGCCGAACGACTTGCTCACACCCCGCATGACGAGGAGCGAAGGGGACGGATCCG
>JAICEV010000006.1 GCA_025923975.1 Propionibacteriaceae bacterium | reverse complement strand
GTGTCGGCGAAGCCCGTGAGGTTTTCCAGATAGGTGTCGCTGATGGTGCCGGCACCGATAACCCCGATCCCGACCTGACCAGGCATCATCAAGTCCGATTGCTGAGCAGGAATTCGCGGCTGGCCCGTACGGCATCAAGCAGGTCGGTCTGAGAATCATCCAGCTCCACGACGCGGAGGGCCTCGGGAGCGGCTGCAATGAAGTCCCAAACTGGCAATACCCCCGACCCCACAGGGACCTGCTTGCTCGTATCGAGGGTCCCGTCGCCGTCCTTGATGTGCAAGGCAACGACCCGATCACCGAGACGGCTGAGCAAGGCTGGCACGTCGGCGCCCCCCGCGTACGCCCAGTAGGTGTCGACCTCCAGCACCACCCCCGGCTCGAGCCGATCCGCCAGCACTTCCAGTGCATGCACCCCACTGATCTTGGACTCGAGCTCGAAGTGGTGGTTGTGGTAACCGACCTGGACTCCGTGGTCGGCCGCCTTGGTCGCTGCCGCATTGAGGTCGGATGCAATCTGGCTGACGTCGGCTTCGCTTTGCCAGCGGTCTGGGTCGACGTAGGGCTCAATGACGGTCTGGATGCCGAGCTCGGCTGCCAGCGCAAAAATTGCATCCTGATCTTCATCCACCAAGTGCATGTGCGTCGTCGGCGCAGTCAAGCCGTTTCGGGCCAGCCCGTTCCGTAGTTCGTCGGCGAAGTTGAGAAGCGCGAACGGCTCGACCTGCGTGAAACCGAAGCTCGCAAGCTTTCCCAACGTGCCATCAAAATCCTGGGCCAGGGCATCGCGCACCGTATACAACTGGACCGACAGTTCAGACATTGATCACTCCTTCGTCGTGGTTGGTCACTCTACGTGGGCTCGCTGAGGAGCTGACGGGCGAGTATCGTGCCGCCGGCTGTGGCAACCGGGAATACCACGACTCCGACGAACGGGATGGCGAGGAGCAGGAACGTCGGGACCGCGAAACCGAGGACTCGGAATCGCCGAACTCGCATCGCGGCACGACGATCCGAGAGCCGGAGCAGCCCGCGTCGTTCGAAGGGTGCTCCGACCAGCTCGATCCCGAGAATCCAGCCGCCAAAGACGGCAGAGAGCACCGGCGCAACAGTCTGTCCGATGACGGGCAGGAATCCGGTCCCGAACAGCACAAGCGCGCCGAGGATGGCGACCGAGATGAGCGCGAGGGCCTGCCGCAGCGCACGTAACACGCCGCGTGCCACGCTCTCGTTGAGCTCAGGCACGTCACCAAACTCTCGCTCCACAGACTCAGACAACTTGTCATACAACGGTGATCCCAGGGCCAGTGTCAGCGTTGTGAAGGAGATCACCATGATCAACACAGCGCCCGCGACGACCGCGCCACCGACCAACACCTCAACCGTGGTGGCTAGCCCTCGATTCCAGTCGTCGGCGAACGGGGTCAGCCAGTCGACCAACGGCCTAAGCTGGGTGATCAACGCGATCAACAACCCAGTGAAGATCACTGAGGTGATCGCCGGCGGGATCGCCCCGAGCAGAAACAGCCGGGGCCGCCGCGCGATCATGCTCAGACCCCTCGGCAGCAACCCAGCACCTACCACCAAGTCCTCCACAGCCGGCCGCACCATCGGTGTTAACGCATCCTGCTGATCTGGGCTTGCGCATTCGCCCGCACGGCGGCGCCCTTGGCCTCGGCGGTCTGCCGAAGTTGATCTTGGAAGGCCAGCATCTGCTGCCGCAGATCCGGATCACTCGCCGCAAGGATGCGCACGGCAAGAAGTCCCGCGTTCCGGGCGTTCCCAATGGCGACCGTAGCGACAGGCACTCCCGCCGGCATCTGCACGATTGAGAGCAGGGAATCCATGCCGTCCAGATACTTCAGCGGTACCGGGACTCCGATCACCGGCAGCGGCGTGACTGATGCCAGCATGCCCGGCAGGTGCGCCGCGCCACCCGCGCCTGCGATGATCACCTCGAGTCCACGGCTGTGAGCCGTACGCCCGTAATTGATCATGGCATCAGTCATCCGGTGCGCCGAGGCGACATCCGCCTCGAAAGCCACGCCGAACTCATGCAGTGCGAGCCCGGCGGCGCTCATCACCGGCCAGTCCGAGTCCGAACCCATCACAATTCCGACCCGTGGCGAAGGGATGTCATCAGGCATTGGAATCTCCCATCAGATAAGCGGCGGCGTGCAGTGCCCGCTTCCTTGTCTCATCAAGATCATCTCCGAAGGTAGTGACGTGACCCACCTTGCGACCCGGACGCACCTGCTTTCCATACAGCTGGACTCGCAATCGTCGGTCACGGGCGAAACAGTGCACCAGGGCCGACGGCAGGTCCTCGATGCTGCCCCCGAAGACATTGGCCATGACGGTCCAGGTTTCCTTGCTGCTTGGGTCGCCGAGGGGTAGATCGAGGACGGCGCGCAGGTGGTTTTCGAACTGGGAGGTGTGGGCCCCATCGATCGTCCAGTGGCCGGTGTTGTGCGGCCGCATGGCGAGCTCATTGACCACCACGGACCCGTCTGCGCGCTGCATCAGCTCGACTGCGAGCATCCCGACAACACCGAGCTCATGAGCGATCATGAGGGCCAGCTGCTGGGCAGCGATGGCTCGCTCATCATCGAGGCGAGGCGCAGGTGTGATCGTCTCAACACAGATGCCGTCGTGTTGCACCGACTCCGAGATCGGGTAGGCCGCCGCTTGCCCGGACGGCGAGCGGACCACCAGCGCGCTCAGCTCGCGTGCGAAGTCGACGAACTCCTCGCCAATGATCTGTACGCCATCGGTAAGCCCGGCGAAGGGCTTGCCCGCCTCGGCAGCGGAATCGAGCCGCCACACGCCCTTACCGTCGTACCCGCCGCGGGACGTTTTCGCCACGACCGGCCAGCCACACTCCTCGCCGAACGCTGCCAGCGCTGCTTCATCGGCGACCACGCGACTAATAGGACACGGAGCACCCAGAGCGTGCAGTCGATCCCGCATGATCGCCTTGTCCTGGGCATGGATGAGCGCGGCTGGTCCCGGCCGAACCACCACTCCCGCCGATTCGATATCTCGCAGCAGCCCGGTCGGTACGTGCTCGTGGTCGAAGGTCACTACATCGCAGCCGGCGGCGAAGCTCCGCACGATGGCTGGATCTGTGTAATCGCCGACCGTGACGTCATGCACCACCCTTGCTGCGGAGCTATCGGGCGCCTCGGCGAGCAACCGCACATTGATTCCCAAACCGATGGATGCCGCGTGCATCATCCGAGCAAGCTGCCCACCGCCGATGATGCCCACGGTGAAGATCCGGCCAAGCCTCACTCGCGGAAGCGTACAGTCAACACCGCTCACTGCAGCCTGAAGATCACCGAACGCTGGACGACGAAGTTGACCGTGGTGGCGACTCCCTGTGCAATAACGAAGGAGATGATCTGAACCGGCAGTCGGCTCAGGCCCTGAGCAGTGAGCACGGTGAACAGCACACTGAACAGTCCGACCTGCAAAGCAAACGTCACTCCGTACAAGATCACGACTGCGATGAACCGGCGTGTCGAGGGCGAGGCCCGGAAGGTCCAGCGGCGATTGATCAGATACGCGGTTGCCGTGCCGGCGATGAAGGAGAGCGCCTTGGCCGGTGTATGGCCAAGTCCCAAAGCCATCAAGATCACCAGTAGCCCGAAGTCGACGATCGCGGAGAAACCACCGGTAATGACGAATCTGGTGAGCTGGGCGGGCAGCGGAAGCGCACTCTCACGTTCATCGACAGGCAGCTCGACCGGCTGCGGGAACTGGTGGTGATGCTCGCTCATTGACCGTTTTCCTGCCAGCTTGGCCAGCGCGGAGTCCGGCGCTGGTTGAAGGCCTCGATGCCCTCGACACGGTCGGCCGAGAATGCCGCATCTTCCCACGCTAGCCTCTCGATTTCCAGGCCGCGGGCCAAGTCAACGTCGATACCCTGCTGGAGCGCGCGCTTGGCAGCGCGCAAGCTGATGGGCGATTTCGTGGCGATTTCCTCGGCAAGCTCCAGCGCGCTGTTCCGGGCCGCGCCCTCGGGGACAAACCGATCGGCAAGCCCGATGCGCAGTGCCTCCTCAGCATGCACCCGACGCCCGGTAAGCAGCAGATCGGCGGCCCTGTTGAGCCCGATCCGACGCGGCAGCAGCTGAGTACCGCCCTCGCCTGGAATCAGTCCCAGTCCTACCTCAGGCAGCCCGAAGACGGCGCTCGCCGATGCAATGATCAGATCGCACGACAACGCCACTTCACACCCACCGCCCAGCGCGAATCCGTCCACAGCGGCGATCACTGGGACGGGCACGCCGCGCAGAGCCCCAAAGGCGTTCTGAAACACCAGCCGCTGCCGGCGAAGATCATCGTTGTCGAAGCCACGACGTTCCTTGAGATCTGCCCCGGCGCAGAAAGCCTTCGGCAGAGCGCTGGAGATGATCACCACGCTTACCTGATCGTCGGCCGTGAGCTGACTTGCTGCCGCTCCCAGTCGCTTGGCCTGGTCGGTGGACAGCGCATTCATGGCCTCTGCGCGGTTCATGATCACCTCGGCGACATGCGCAGAGGGACGCCCGATCTCAACGGTCATGAGCGAGGAACTGGCGGGTTCTGCGTGCCGTGCGGACCGAACAACAGCTGGGTGATCTCTCGACTCACGTGCTCAACATCGGGCACATCCCGCAGCACGATCGTGCCGTCCTCGGCAGCCGTCTGAACGATTAGCGAGCCACAACCGAGCATCCGATCCAGCAAGCTGCGCTCGTAGGACACTTCATTGATCCGGTTCAGCGGCAAATCCTTGCCCACCTTGTTGAGAATGCCGCTGCGTGTGATGAGCCGGCGGTTGGTAATCGTGTACGTGGTCGTCCGCCAGCGCAGGAAGGGTAGTAGTACTAACCAGATGGCCAGCACCACGCCGAGTAAGGCGATTGCGAGCTGTCCGATGGGTCGAGCCTCGCGCGGAATCAAGGCGGCTCCGGCGCCGACCGCGGCAGCGATCAGTACGAAGGCCAGTGTGGGCAGAATCATCGCCTTGACATGTGTCCGAGTATGAATGACCACATGCTCGTCGGCACTAAGCAGTTTCGCCGGGAGAGGCACGCCCTCCATGCTGACACACGCACCCACCTACGACTGGAGATGAACGACGTCCCCAGCACCGTAGACGGCCGATCCCGAATTGGTTCGGACGACGAGCCGGCCGTCCTCGTCGATGCGGTCGGCGATGCCTTCCACACTCCGCTGCGCGCTCAGTAGCACCCGCACCTGACGTCCGATTGTGTCGCAACGCTCGATGTAAGAGGCGGCTAGCGACGCGTCCCGGCCTTCCTGGGCCTCCCACCGGCCATACAGAAGTTCAAATGCGGCCAGCACGGTGGCGATGACCGCGGTACGAGATGGCGGCACGCCTCCGAGCTCTCGCGCAGCGATCGCAAGCGACGTGGCACTCGGCACCGGCAGTTGTTTCTCGGCCAGACTGACATTGATTCCGATACCCACCACGCACGCCGGACCCTCGGATGTGTCGACACGTTCAGAGAGAATGCCGCAGAACTTGCGGGTGTGAAGCAGGACATCGTTGGGCCACTTAAGCACGGCGGGCAGCTCGGCCGCACGCCGCACGCCATCGGCAACCGCCAGACCGGCTAGCAACGACAACCAAGTCCAGCGACTCGGATCGATGCCGTTCGGTCGCACCAGGATCGACATTGCGATGCCGGATCCCGGTGGAGCGGTCCAGGTACGGCCCTGCCTGCCGCGACCGGCCGACTGATAGTCGGTGATCAGCACGGTGCCCGGCACTTCCCCTTCGCGAGCCCTCACGGCCAGATCGGCGTTGGTGGAGCCGGCCTCTGCCACCAGATCGACCTTCTGCCACAGACCACCCGGCCTTATGAGCTCTTGCCGGAGTTCCGCAAGGTCGATCACGTCATCGGTCGGCATACCGGGACCCTAGCTGTTGGCGTTCGGTCGTCATGCACGAGAGGCTTGGTAACTGGTTAGAGTCACCAGTCATGGATCGCACGATTCCAGCTCAGGACATACGCACCACCGCCGGAAAGCTGGCCGACCTGGACCGCCGGATGGAGGAGGCGGTTCATGCCGGATCGGCGGATGCAGTCGAGAAACAGCACGCCAAGGGTAAGAAGACAGCCCGGGAACGGGTCATGATGTTGCTGGATCCCGACTCGTTTACCGAGTTGGACGAGTTCGCCCGGCACCGCTCAACCTCTTTCGGTATGGAGAAACGCCGACCCTACGGAGACGGTGTCCTCACCGGCTTCGGCACGATCGACGGACGGCCGGTCTGCGTGTTCAGCCAGGACGTGACCGTTTTCGGCGGCAGCTTGGGCCAGGTGTACGGCGAGAAGATAGTCAAGATCATTGACTTCGCGCTGAAGACTGGTTGTCCGATCATCGGGCTCAACGAGGGAGGCGGCGCCCGTATCCAAGAGGGCGTTGTCTCGCTCGGCCTCTACGGTGAGATCTTCCGCCGCAACACTCATGCCTCTGGTGTGATACCGCAGATCTCGTTGATCATGGGTGCGGCTGCTGGGGGCCATGTCTACTCTCCAGCACTCACTGACTTCGTAATCATGGTCGACCAGACCTCGCAGATGTTTATCACCGGTCCTGATGTGATCAAGACTGTGACCGGCGAGGACGTGTCGATGGAAGAGCTGGGCGGCGGACGCACGCACAACACCAAGTCCGGAAACGCCCATTATCTCGCCGCAGATGAGGAAGACGCGATCTCATTCGTACGGACGCTGATCGGTTTTCTGCCGCAGAACAACCTCGAGGACCCGCCGATCTTCAACATCGAAAACGCAATCGAGCCAAATGATGGTGATCGTGATCTTGACACCCTGATCCCCGACTCCCCTAACCAGCCCTACGACATGCGCGAGGTCATCTCGCGGGTGCTCGACGATGCCGACTTCTTCGAAGTGCAGGAGCTCTTCGCTCCCAATGTGGTGGTCGGCTTTGGCCGGATTGACGGGCGCAGCATCGGCGTAGTGGCCAATCAGCCGCTCCACTTCGCCGGGTGTCTGGACATCGATGCGTCAGAGAAAGCCGCGCGTTTTGTCCGGACCTGCGACGCCTTCAACATTCCAGTGATCACTTTTGTCGACGTGCCGGGTTTCCTTCCGGGTACCGATCAAGAATGGAACGGCATTATTCGGCGCGGCGCGAAGTTGATCTACGCTTATGCGGAGGCGACGGTGCCATTGGTCACCGTGATCACTCGTAAGGCCTACGGTGGCGCTTACGACGTCATGGGATCGAAGCATCTCGGCGCAGATTTCAACCTGGCATGGCCGACTGCACAGATCGCAGTCATGGGAGCACAAGGAGCGGTGAACATCTTGTATCGCAAGGAACTTGCAGCAAGCGATGATCCTGAGACGATGCGCACCCGGCTGGTAACCGAGTACGAGGACGAATTGGCGAATCCATACCTTGCCGCCGAACGTGGTTACGTCGATGCCGTGATCAGACCGCACGAGACACGCGGAGAGATCACCCGGGTCCTGCGGCTGCTGCGAACAAAGCGCCAGACGCTGCCGCCGAAGAAGCACGGCAACATCCCGCTATGAGCAGTACCGGCGATGAGAAGCCGCAGTTCCTAGTGGTCAAAGGCTCACCGACGGAGGATGAGCTTGAGGCCGTAAGGACTGTACTCAGCACATTGATCGCTCGACGGCGTCAAGAGGAGGCGTCGCCAGCACAGTCAGGCTGGTCAGCGTACTGGCGATCGGTGCGCAGTCCGATCCAACCTGGCCCCAGTGCCTGGCGGATGTCTGGCCGCCCGCAGTAGTCGCTGCACTCTGATCAGTACTAGTGTCGCTGGCAGTCTCGTGTATTGATTCGGGCGCTGCCCTCTTGGCGGCTGGCAGAAAGGCTCAACGATGAGTGCCATAGACGACATCCTGGCTGACATTCCGATGGACCAGCTCGCTGCCCAGCTTGGGGTTGACGAGGCCACCGCCGAACAAGCGACACGTCAAGCGATCCCCGCGCTTCTTGGCGGACTGCAGGCCAACGCCGAGGATCCGGCCGGAGCAATGTCGTTGGCTGGAGCGCTCGGCGATCATCCCAGCGACCTGATCGACGGCGGAGTCAATCTTGACCAGATTGACGCCAATGACGGTGAGAAGATCGTCGGCAACATCTTCGGCCCTAATCAAGATCAAGTGGCGCAGACTCTTGGCGGCAATCTCGGCGGCCAAGCCGGCGGACTGATCCGGCGCCTGTTGCCGATTCTGGCACCTATCGTGCTGGCATACCTGACCAAGCGCATCACCGGTCAGCGGCAAGGGGGCAGTCAGAACCCGCTCGACTCCATCCTTGGGGGTGGTGCGACCGGGTCAAGTAATCCACTGAATGATCTACTCAGCTCGATGCTCGGAGGTGGCCCAGCCGGTGGTCGCGCTGCGCAATCGTCGGGCGATCCCATACTCGACATGCTGGGTGGCCTTCTAGGGGCCGGACGTCGCTGAAGTCAGTGGTCCCTGGCACCGACAGTTCAGCACCCCTTTACGCTGTCCCCCATGTCGGGGCGCTCAGGGACTCAGCCGGATCCGGGCCAGCCTGCCCAGCCGAGCGTCCGGGAGGTCGACCTCATCGCGGATCGTTACGTCGATGAGTGTGTTGCGCTTTATCCCGAGACAGCAACGTATCTAGGAATTCCCGACCACGACGATTCGTGGAGCGACTATTCCCCCACTGGCCTGGCCGACCGCATCTCTCACATCCGCCGTACGATCGCCGCACTACATGGAGCGGCACCATGCGATGAACGGGAGAACACGGCAAAGGAAGCGATGCTGGAGCGGCTCGGCATGGACGTCGAGCTGTACGACGCCCACATCACTGCCTCACGGATCAGTGTGATCGGCGGCCAGGCACAGGAAATTCGGGCCATTTTCGACTTGATGCCGACCGACTCAGAAGATGCCTGGCGCAACATTGCCGCCAGACTCAGGTCGGTCCATCGTCCGCTCGGTCAGGTCCGCGAGACACTGAGCGCCGAGGCTCGCGAGGGAAACATCTCTGCCATCCGACAGATCAACGCGACCATCGAGCAGATCCGGTCCTGGACAGGCGAGACCGGCGATGACGACTTCTTTGCGGGGTTGGTCGCCCGAGCGCCAGAAAATGCGGCACTGCAATCTGACCTCAACGTGGCGGCTGATGAGGCACGGCAGGCGTTCTCAGAGTTCGCTGACTGGCTCGGGACCTCGCTGGCACCTCTGGCGCCGAGTCTCGACGCCGTCGGCGAGGAGCGGTATGCACTCGACTCCCGCTATTTCCTCGGGGCGGTGATCGACCTTGAAGAGGCCTATCTGTGGGGATTCGAAGAGTTGCACCGAATCCAAGAGGTGCAACGCGCCATCGCACAAGAACTTGTGGGTGAGCCAGATATCAAGGCCGCGTACGCGGCACTCGACTCCGACCCGGGACGCCGGATCGAGGGCGCCGAGGCGTTCCGTTCATGGATGCAGGATCTCGCGGACGGAGCTGTTGCCAATCTCGCCGGCAAGCACTTCGACATCCCGGACCCGATCAAGAAAATCGAGTGCTGTATCGCTCCGACCCACGACGGCTCCATCTACTACACCGACCCGGCCGAGGACTTCTCTCGGCCTGGGCAGATGTGGTGGGCCGTACCGGAGGGCATCGACACCTTCTCCACCTGGAAGGAAGTCACCACCGTCTACCACGAGGGTGTGCCAGGCCATCATCTGCAGATCGCGCAGAACGCGTACCGGTCAGAGCTACTGAATCGATGGCAGCGGAAGCTCTTCTTCTGCTCAGGCCATGGTGAGGGCTGGGCGCTTTACGCCGAGCGACTGATGGACGACCTCGGCTACCTAGAACCGGGCGACCGGATGGGCATGTTGGATGCCCAGGCGTTCCGCACCATTCGGGTGATCATCGACATCGGCATGCACCTGCAATTGCAGATCCCCAAGAGCAATGCGTGGCACTTCCGACCCGGCGAACGCTGGACTCCGGCCGCCGGGTTTGAGTTCATGACGGCCAACTGTTCGGGCGACGAGCCGACACTGCGCTTCGAACTCAATCGCTATCTTGGCTGGCCGGGGCAGGCGCCGGCCTACAAGATCGGTGAGCGGATCTGGCTGGAGGCTCGTGAAGAGGCGCGCAAACGAAGAGGCGACACCTTTGATTTGAGCAAGTTCCATTCCGACGCCTTGAACCTTGGGCCGCTGGGACTTGATCCGCTCCGCGCTGCACTCGCTCGGATCTGAGTGGGGGTGGTATCCCAGATCCGGCTGGTGCTGGCATCGGCCTCTGATGCCCGGCTCCGGACCTTGCGCGGCGCCGGACTGGATCCGGAGGTCATCGTCTCGGGGGTGGATGAAGACTCCGAAGCAGTTGACGGTGTGCGGGAGCTGACCGCACGGCTTGCCCAACTCAAAGCGGAGGCGGTCAGCGCTCGGATTGATCATGGACCGGAAACCACGGTAGTGGTTGGGTGCGACTCGATGCTCGAACTTGACGGCATGGGCTACGGGAAGCCCGGCACACCGGCCGAGGCTGCGGAACGCTGGCAACGGATGAGCGGGCGCTTCGGGCTGCTGCACACCGGTCACCACGTGACGCTTCATCAAGGCAAAGCAACCATCGCCCGCACCGCAGTCGCGTCCACTCTGGTGCACTTCGCGGAGCTCACGGATGAGGAGATCGCAGCTTATGTGGCCACAACAGAACCCCTCCACGTAGCCGGCGGATTCACCGTTGACGGCCTCGGCGGCCCGTTCATCACCGGAATCGAAGGTGATCACCACAATGTTGTCGGCCTGAGCCTGCCGCTCCTCCGCACCATGCTGAACGAACTCGGGATTTGGTGGCCGGGACTCTGGGGAATCTCTCGCAACAGCTGACGGATCGCACGCCGCAAAACGTCTAGCTGAAGGCTTGCTGAAGGACGGTCCTCGTCAGCGTGGGTTGGTGCCACTGGTGCCCAAAACTGGGCATCGGAGCGCGATGCGCAACCAGAGCGCCGAGAAGGGAGCACGCATGAAAGATGTAACGAAGATCATCGTTGCCGGAGTTGGCACCGTTGCTCTGGCTGGAGGCATTGGCGCGGGACTCGCGTACGCGGACACGCCGACAGACGAGCCGACATCAGATCCGACCACGACAACCACGAGCAGCCCCACCGAGACACCTGCAGCCGAGGCCAGCGGGAGGCGTGCTCCGAACGACTTCCGCAAGCCTCTGGTTCGCCGACAGCTGCGGTTCATTGCTCGGTCGCTGCATGGTGAAGTCACCCTTGCTGGCGAAAAGCATCGGGTGATCGGCTTCCAGCGCGGCGGCGTTCAGAAGGTCAGTCAGACATCGCTCACCGTGAAGAGCAACGACGGCTTCGTCGAAACGTATGCGCTGAGCGGCGACACCAGGGTGCGTGAAAACGGGGACAAAGCAAAGCTGTCAGACATCGATTCCTCAGACCGGGTCCTGGTCGTCGCCACGAAGGACAACTCGACTCTCAACGCTCGCCGAGTGATCGTACGCAACAACGAACGCCAGCCGCTACGTTCCCGCCACGGTGAGCACAATCAAGATCACATTCAGCAATGAGACCACGCCGATCACCAACCAGGCGACGCCAATCGTGCCTCGCTTGGTCGGCACCAGGTGCATCAGCTTAGGATCCGATGCAATTCGTACCAATGGGACCAGCGCAAACGGAATCCCAAACGACAAGATCACCTGAGACAAGATCAGCAACCGAGTTGGCTCCAGTCCGAGGCCGAGCAAGATCAAGGCCGGGACAGCGGTCAGCACCCGGCGCCAGATGATCGGGATCCGGCGCCGGAGCAGGCCGTCCATGATCACCGAGCCCGCATAGCCGCCGACCGAGGTCGAGGCCAGGCCCGACGCGAGCAAAGCCAACGCAAACAGTAGGGCGATCATCGGCCCCAACTCAGCTCCGATGGCGCTGTGGGCTGCCTGCAGGCCGTCCACATTCAGCCCGCTCAGGGTGCTCGCGGCCAGCAGCAGCATGCCGACGTTGACAGTGCCCGCAACTAGCATGGCCAGCCCGACATCGAGTCGGATGGTCCGCAGCATGGGAGCGGCGCAATCCGGGTCCGCCCGTCCGTGCCGGTCGCGAATCAATGCGGAATGCAGGTAGATGGCGTGCGGCATCACTGTTGCACCCAACATGCCGACTGCGAGGACGGCGCTTTCGGCGCCATCTAGTCGCGGCACCAGGCCGGCAACGGCCTGCCTGGGGTCTGGTGGTGAGGCGACCAAGCCGGCGAGAAAACCGATGGTAACGATGGCCAGCATGCCGGTGATGACACGCTCGAAAGTTCGCTGACTGCGACTGTTCTGCAGGAACAGCAGTCCGGTGGACACGGCAGTTGTGATGAGTGCTCCAGTTACCAGCGGCACGCCAAAGAGCAGGTTGAGCGCAACCGCGCCTCCGACAATCTCGGCCAGATCAGTCGCCATCGCGACTAGTTCGGCCTGGATCCAATAGCAGATCCGCGGCAGCCGAGAATTGCGGCGAGCCACCAACGCCGGCAGCGTCTCCCCCGTCAGCCAGCCCACCTTTGCCGACAGGTATTGCACCAAGCCAGCCATCAACGTCGCCCCGACGAGCACCCAAAGCAGCAGATACCCAAAGGCGGCGCCAGCCTGAGTGTTGGTGGCCACATTGCCGGGATCGACGTATGCAACGGCTGCGACAAACGCCGGACCGAGCAGTCGGGTGCGCTGCAGCAACGCCTCCCTCTGCAGCAACATCAACTCATGCATCCTGACTTGGTGTCGTGTTAGCCACTAGTAACCGACCTGCCCTGAGGAGGCTACCGCCGGACGCTTGGTCTCTCACATCAGCCACCTCAGCGCGGCCGCAACAAGACCGCGGATGCGCGGTCATTGCCAATGAAGCTCCCGCTCCAGCCGTGACCGACGAATATCAGGGTGTTCGCCTCCGGACGATCCGCGGTGATCTCGAAACCGGCTGCCGGCAACGCGCGGACGAAGTACGACCTCATCTCCGCGGGCGACGGAGCCGAGACGACAGCGGCGACGTTGTTCGGCTGGTCCACCTTCGCTGTGATCACTGCGGCACGCGGCAGCGAGAACATCTGGATCGGTCCATTGAGGTAACCCAGTGCGGCCAGGGTGATGCCGTCCGGCGGGATTGACGGTGTCGGCGCTGCTGCGGCAGTCGGCGCTGCGGAGCTGACGTCACTCGGGTAGCCGGCGCTGCATCCGGCAAGCAGGCAACCAAGAAGCGTCACCGCCGCCACGAGCACCTGGCCGCCCTTGATCCGCACGGGCTCCAAGGTAGTGTCCTCCGAGTCGCGGCGACCGCGGCTCGAGCAGCGTGCACTCAGAGTGCGGACGGGGATGGATAATCTAGCGTCCTGATGTCTGAGTCCACCGAGGTTGCTGTCCGTCACAGCCGGGTGCCCGCCACTGTCCGCGCTATGCGACCCCGCCAATGGGTCAAGAATCTCCTTGTCTTCACCGCGCCGCTGGCCGCCGGCCGGCTCTTCGAACCACTCGTTATCCAGGGCGCGGCACTGGCCTTTGTCGCATTCTGCTTGGTGAGCGCCGCCGTCTACCTCTTCAACGATGTGCGCGACGTCGAAGAGGATCGGCAGCATCCCACAAAGCGCTTCCGGCCGATAGCCGCCGGCGAATTGAAGCCCTCC
The DNA here is from genome assembly GCA_025923975.1 of Propionibacteriaceae bacterium. Lineage (GTDB taxonomy): Bacteria > Actinomycetota > Actinomycetes > Propionibacteriales > Propionibacteriaceae > Microlunatus. The sequence continues at coordinate 12,861 of JAICEV010000006.1, read as the reverse complement.
ACCGCATTGATTTGGGCAGCCGTGCTCGGTTCGGGCGGGCTGGCTCTTGGCTTCGTGGTGTCGCTGCCTTTGGGGATCACCATCGTGGTCTACGTAGCTCTTCAACTGCTCTATTCGGCCTACCTCAAGCACCTCCCGGTTGTCGATCTGGCAGTAGTAGCCAGCGCCTTCTTGTTACGCGCGATCGCAGGGGGGGTCGCGACCGGCATTCCCCTCAGTCAGTGGTTCTTGCTGGTCGCCGCCTTTGGTTCATTCTTCATGGTTTCGGGCAAGCGGTATTCGGAAATGAAGGCGCTCGGTAGCGATGCCGGCACTCGGCGATCGCTGACGCGATACTCCGAGTCATATCTGCGCTTCGCCTGGATGATGGCAGCGGTCATGGTGCTCATTTCCTACAGCCTCTGGGCCTTTGAGAACCGCGGCGACGGGACGCTTGGTGTCCCCTGGACCGCGATCTCGATCGCACCCTTTACCTTGGGGCTGCTGCAGTACGCGCTGGAGGTCGATGCCGGCACTGCGGGCGAGCCGGAGGATGTCGTACTGCATGATCGTGTGCTGCAGGGACTCGGTGTGGTGTGGCTCGCGGTGATCTCTGTGGCGGTCTTCTTCTAACAAGAGAGCGGGTCGGGAATGAGTAACGAAGCCGTACCGGCGATCAAGCCCTCCCTACCTGAGGAGCAACCCATGATTCCGCAGCCGCTCGTGGAACTTCACGGCTGGGGTCGAGCCTCTGGAACCATGTCGCACCTCACGCAGATCGACTCGGTGGCCGATGCCATCAGCGCACTACGCAAGTCCGACCACCGCGGTGTGGTGCCACGCGGCCTTGGTCGCAGCTACGGGGACGCTGCTCAGAACGCCGGCGGAACGGCGCTGGATCTCACCAAGATGAACCGCATCCTGTCGCTGGACGCATCCAGCGAGCCGGCCACCGTGACAGTTCAGGCCGGAGTCAGTCTCGATCACCTGATGCGCTCTTTGTTGCCCTTCGGGCTCTGGGTGCCGGTGCTGCCGGGCACCAGGCAGGTGACCGTCGGCGGCGCGATCGCTGCAGATGTGCACGGCAAGAACCATCACATCGAAGGCAGCTTCGGGAACCACGTGCGCGCGCTGGACCTACTGATGGCAGACGGAGAGGTGCGGACGATAACCCCGGACGGCGACACCAAGACACTCTTTTGGGCAACCATCGGCGGGATGGGTCTCACCGGCGCGATCCTGGAGGCCACCATGGCATTGCAGCGGACCGAGACCGCCTACTTCTTGGTCGACACCGACCGGACCGCGGACATCGACGATCTCATGGAGCGGATGTCGCAGGGTGATGAGAACTACACGTACTCGGTCGCCTGGTTCGATGCCGTGACCAAGGGGCGCCATATGGGACGCGCCGTGCTTACCCGTGGGAACAAGGCTGCCGTCCCAGATCTGCCCGTGAAACTGAAGCGCGACCCCCTGAAGTTTGTGGCACCATCCCTAGGAACGCTGCCGGAGATCTTCCCGAATCGGATGATCAATAAGGCGACCGCGAAGGCCTTTAGCACAGCCTGGTATTTCAAGGCGCCCAAGCATCGCGCCGGTGAACTGCAGAACATCACCCAGTTCTTCCACCCGCTGGACATGGTGGCCGAGTGGAATCGGGTCTATGGGCCCAATGGGTTTCTGCAATACCAGTTCGTCGTGCCATTCGAGGAGGACGAGGCTTTCCGGCGCTGCCTGGAGATGATCGTCAACTCCGGCCACTTGTCCTGCCTCAACGTACTGAAGCGCTTCGGGCCCAGCAACCCATCGCCGCTGTCCTTCCCGATTCCCGGCTGGACTTTGACCGTCGATCTGCCCATCGAGCAAGGGCTGGACAAGTTCTGTGATGCCCTTGATACCGAAGTCGTCGGGGCAGGCGGTCGGGTCTACTTGGCAAAGGATTCACGACTCAGCGCGGCGACGTTCCGCAAGATGTATCCGCGGCTGGACGAATTTCTGGAGGTACGCCGTGAGGTCGATCCCACTGGAATATTCAATTCCGATCTTGCTCGGCGACTGCAGCTGAATACTCCCGCAACTGGCGGCGCGGCATGATCAACGCGGTTGGTGAACCACAGTCGCTGCTGCTGTTGGGCGGCACCTCTGACATCGCCTTGGCGATCGCGCGCAAATATGCTCGTGCCGGATTGCGGGTGGTGCTTGCCGCTCGCCCGAGTGATCGGCGTACCGCCGCGGCGAGCGAGCTTAGCGGCCTCGGTTGTGAGGTCGCCGAAGTTGATCTTGATGCTCGTGATCATGAATCGCACGCGGCGACAGTCGAGCAGGCCTTCGGCGGCGGGGATATCGATATCGCCGTGATCGCCTTCGGTCTGCTCGGCGATCCCGAGCAGGCGTGGCATGACCCCGACATGGCCCTGGAGCTGGCTGAGGTCAACTACACGGCACCCGTGCACCTTGGCGTACTGCTCGGCAAGCGTATGCAGGCCCAGGCGCACGGCTGGATCGTGGCGCTGTCCAGCGTGGCAGGCGAGCGAGTACGGCGTTCCAACTTTGTTTATGGTTCGACCAAGGCAGGGTTCGACGGTTTCTTCCTCGGTCTGGGTGAGGCATTGCGCGACTTCGGCGTACGCGTGCTCGTCGTCCGGCCAGGTTTCGTCAAGTCCAAGATGACGTTCGGCCTCGACGAGGTGCCCCTCGCGGTGACGCCAGAGCAGGTTGCCGACGCGGTTGTCGACGGGATCAAGGACAAACGGGAGCTCGTCTGGGTCCCGGGACCGCTGCGGGTGGTGATGTCGGGCCTTCGGCACGTGCCACGCCCACTCTTCCGGAAGCTGCCTATCTAGCTCCGCTTCCAGGAGTCGAATTTCCGACCGGTGACGGCTTTTTGCGTATTGAACGCGCTCGCCGCAGCCGAATATCCGACCACTGCGGGTTTCTTGGTCGCTTCCTCGGCCTAGACCTGCGTGCCGGAACTAGACCGGCGGTACGCCGTGCCGCCGGCTCGAGAAGTACCGGTCCTTGGTGGCTGCAGCGGCGAAGCGCGCGATCAACTCCCGGCGTACGTCGCCCGGCTCGACAATCCCATCAATGACCAGCTCACTGGCCAGCCGCAGGATGTCGATGTCGATTTCGTACTCCTGCCGCAACCGTTCCACATAGGCGGTCCGCTCAGCCTCGTCAGTGATTTCAGCGATCTTGTTGGCGTAGACCGCGTTGATCGCGGCCTCAGGGCCCATCACCGCGATCTTGGCGGTTGGCAGCGCCAGGCAGGCGTCGGGGCCGAAGCCAGGGCCACCCATCGCGTAAAGGCCGGCCCCATACGCCTTGCGAATGATCAATGAGATTGTCGGCACAGTGGCCTCGGCGACTGCGGTGATCATCTTCGCGCCGTGCCGGATGATGCCCTGTCGCTCCACAGCACTGCCAATCATGAATCCTGGCACGTCAGCCAGGTAGAGCAGTGGAATGCTGAAGGCGTCACATTGCCAGATAAAGCGGGCACCCTTGTCAGCCGAATCAACGAACAACACCCCGCCCTTGACGGCTGGCTGATTCGCGACGATGCCGATCACCTGGCCGTCCAGGAGTGCAAAGCCTGTCACCAGTTCAGGGGCAAAGAGCGGCTTGACCTCGAAGAAGGAATCCTCGTCCACGATCGCTTCGATGACCGTGTGGATGTCGTAGCCTGCTGTCTCTTGCCTCGGTACTAGATCATCATCGAAGTCCCGCCGCGGATCCAGTGCCTCGTACGACGGCAGCGGACTTCGCCAGTTCAGTGGCAGATATGAGAAGTAGTGTTTGGCCTGCTCGATCGCATCAGAATCGTCCGCGGCCAACTGGTCCCCACATCCTGAGATTGTCGCGTGCATCCGGGCGCCGCCCATCTCCTCGAGCGTGACCCGCTCCCCCACCACCATCTCAGCCATCCGGGGCGATCCGAGGTACATCGAGGCATTCGCCTCGACCATGATCACGACGTCGCAGAATGACGGAATGTACGCCCCGCCGGCCGCGCTGGGGCCGAAGAGGCAGCAGATCTGGGGTACCTTGCCGGACAGCGCTACCTGGTTGTGGAAGATGCGACCCGCGCCCCTGCGGCCCGGAAACAGATCGATCTGGTCGGTGATCCGTGCCCCTGCCGAATCGATGAACCAGAAGATCGGCAACTCGTCACGCAGCGCCACTTCAGTCATCCGGATGATCTTCTCCACCGTACGGGCGCCCCACGAACCAGCCTTGACACTGGGATCATTGGCCACCACGAGGGCTGGTCGTCCCTCCACCAGGCCGCGTCCGGTGACCACGCCATCTGCCGGCAGGTCGCCGGCCAAGGCGTTGGCGAGCTGGCCATCCTCAACGAAGGTGCAGTCGTCCAACAGCAAATCGATCCGTTCACGTACGAAGAGCTTGTTCACACCTGCCAACTTGGCGGCTGCCCGCTCCGTCGGAGCCAACGTGCGGTCCCGCGCGGCACGGATCTGGTCCATGATCGACTACTCCACAGGGAGCCCGAGCCGGCGGGCAATCAGCAGTCTCTGTATCTCGGAGGTGCCCTCACCGATCTCGAGAACCTTCGCGTCGCGATAGAACCGCACCACCGGATACTCCTCCATGAATCCATAGCCGCCGAACACCTGTGTCGCGATCCGCGTGGCAGTGACCGCGGACTCTGTGGCATAGAGCTTTGCGATCGCCGCCGCTCGATGGAACTCTCGGGCACTTGCGCCATGATCACGCATGGCCGCGGCGGCGTACACCAGCTGATGAGCGGCCGCGGCCATTACGTCAAGATCAGCAATTTGGAATGCGATGCCTTGTTTGCGGCCGATCGGCACTCCGAACGTGGTGCGCTGCGTCGCATACTGGGTCGACAGTTCGAGGCAGGCGCGAATGCATCCCAATGCCAGGGCTGCAATCCCGACTCGCCCACCATCCAAGATCGAGAGGAACTCCTGATACCCCTGCCCACGCTCACCAAGGAGATGATCTTCGGGAACTCGGACGTCGGTGAAGGTCAGCGGATGGGTGTCGGAAGCGTGCCAGCCGAGCTTGGCATAGCTCGGCCCGACCACGAAGCCAGGCGTGCCAGTGGGCACGACAATCGCCGAGATCTCCGGCTTGCCATCGTCGCGACTGCCGGTACGGGCCGTGATGATGCAGATCGAAGTGATATCAGTGCCGGAATTGGTGATGAACTGCTTGCTGCCGTTGATCAGCCATTCATGATCAAGAAGCTTGGCGCGCGTCCGGGTAGCACCGGCGTCCGAGCCAGCTTCCGGTTCGGTAAGTCCAAAAGCCGCGAGGGCCCGGCCGGCAAGCAGATCAGGCAGCCAACGCGCCTTCTGCTCTGCCGTGCCGAAGTGAGCAATCGGGTTGATGCCCAGACCCACAGCAGCCTCCAGGGTGATTCCGAGGGACTGGTCGACCTTTCCGATCTCCTCGATCGCGATGCATAGGCTGGTGAAGTCTCCGGCGCCGCCATACTCCTCGGGTCCGCCGAGCCCGAAGAGTCCGAGATCGCTCATGAGCTTGATCGCTTCGAGTGGTGCCTGGTGGGCGGCGTTCCAGCGCTCCACATGGGGTGCCAGATCGCGCGCAGCGAAGTCAGCAACGGCGGCCCGGAAGTCGTTGTGCTCTTCGCCGAGCGAGAATCTACCGGTCATCAGGCTCTTTCCCTCGTCACAGACCCTTGTCAGCATAGCTTGACGTTTACGTAAACGTAAGGTCTAGACTCTCGGCGGAAGGAGTGCCGGATGAGTGATCGAACCTGGAGTATTGGCGAACTTGCCGAGGAGTTCGACACCACGCTGCGTACCATCCGGTTTTACGAGGACCGTGGGCTTCTTGCTCCGGAGCGGCAGGGCACCACTCGGATATTCCACACTCGCGATCGGGTTCGGCTCCAGCTCATCCTGCGCGGCAAACGGCTCGGGTTCACTCTTGACGAGATCGCCCACGTGATCAACATGTATGACGAAACGCCCGGCGAGCGCGGCCAACTGGCCTTCCTGATTGCCGATATCGGCAAGCGCCGTGAGGCGCTCTTGGCAAAACGACGGGATCTGAATGAGGCGCTGCGCGAGCTGGATGATCTTGAAGAACGCTGCCGAGCCGATCTTCAACGGCTAAGTGACTCCCGATAGCTGCAAGGTGAACACGTCGTCATGCGCCCTGAGCCTGTCGAAGGGCGTTGGCTTTGGCCGGCGTTGCTATTCCAGGACCAGGGAGGCTGCAGCATCCTGCTGGCCCGTGACGTCCCAGAGGTGGTGAATTACGTCGTGCAAGAAGTACTGAAGAAACGTCACGACCGTGAACTCTGCACCGTCAGAGCGGATCCCCCGTCGTCCGTACTGCTCCGGCGTGAGTGACTGGATCCGGGCAACGAAGCGCTGTGCTGCGCCCTCCAGTTCGTCAGCAACCACCTCCGGGTCTTGCTCGCGGTAGCGCTCCTTGATGGCGGTCTCGTCCTGGTTCCAGTTGGTGAAAGTGGGGGTGTCTTCGCTAAGCATCTGGACCAGGCGAGCATCGAATAGGCGGTAGACGTCACGGACATGGGCGCCGTACTCCAAAGGTGACCAGACGTCCGGCTGCGGGCGTGCCGAGACCGCGGGACTCGAACGCAGGATCTGGACCCATTCCTCGGCGGCGACGAAGGCGCGCTGAGCAAAGTCGGCCCGGTCGATCTCGCCCGCCGACAGCCCGCATTGCTCGCAGCGTCGGGTTAGCGTCCAGGTCCAATCCTTTGTGTCGGGAGGGGGTTCCACGCCATGAAGCCTAGTGCGCCTCGATACGGGATCTGTCCGGCTTCGGGGCGCCATCAGATGTCCACAGAGAGGACGCGTCACCTGTGGAGAAGTTGATCACTTCGGTGCATGAACGGAGCCGTTTTGTGGACAGGCCAGTGGATAACGAAATTGCTCGATTTTCTTTTCTGGATTCGGTTGCGGGCCGCCTCGCGACGCTGTAGAAATCTCTTACGCACTTCCGAAAGGGAGGGCGCGACTGGGACAGAACCGAGGATTCGTACGGTGAGGCAACTCACCGCAGCGGCCGGTGACGGGCTGCTGGGATCCGTCGGATCGCCTGGTCAGCTGGAGACGTCGCTTAACTCCGGCTACCAGTGGGCCCCTGCAACTCATACTTGGAGGGGCCCACACCCATTTGTTCGGGCTTGCTGCTCGCGCAATCGCGCTTGTAATCCGCCACCGTCGTGGCCGCCCGGGTCTGCTGACTAGCCGCATCGGCTCGCTCTCGCAGCACTAGAGTGGCGAGAGTCGGGTTTGTCGATGGGGAGGACGCGTGCGAATCAGCAAGGTGCTGGTCGCCAACCGGGGCGAGATCGCCGTCCGCGTGATCCGTGCGGCGGCCGACACAGGGCTTCCCAGTGTGGCCATCTACGCCGACCCGGACTTCGATTCCTTGTTCGTGTCGCTCGCGGATGAGGCTTATGCGCTGGGCGGTGCCAGCCCTGCGGAGACATATCTGGATGTCGCCAAGATTCTCGACATCGCTACCCGTAGCGGTGCTAATGCCGTTCATCCGGGGTACGGCTTTCTCGCTGAGAACGCGTCGTTCGCCAAAGCTGTGCTGGCCGCGGGGCTGATCTGGATCGGTCCGCCGCCGGCCGCGATCGAGGCTCTGGGAGATAAGGTCCGGGCCCGGCACATTGCGCAGAAAGTCGGTGCTCCGCAAGTGCCTGGCACCCAGGACCCAGTCGACGATGCCGATGCGGTGGTCGCGTTCGCGACCGAGCACGGCTTGCCCATCGCGATCAAGGCCGCATTCGGTGGCGGTGGCAGGGGTCTGAAAGTCGCCCGCGAGATGAACGAAATCCCTGAGCTCTTCGAATCGGCGCGACGCGAGGCAGTCACCGCATTCGGCCGCGGCGAGTGCTTCGTCGAGCGCTATCTCGACAAGCCGCGGCATGTCGAAACTCAATGCCTGGCCGACAGCCACGGCGACGTCGTTGTGGTCTCGACCCGAGACTGTTCACTCCAGCGCCGGCACCAGAAGTTGGTGGAGGAGGCGCCGGCACCATACCTCTCCACCGAACAAATGGAACGCCTCTACTCCTCGTCGAAAGCGATCCTCGCCGAAGCCGGCTATGTGGGAGCTGGTACCTGCGAGTTCCTAATAGGACAAGACGGGACCATCTCGTTCCTTGAGGTCAATACCCGGCTTCAGGTCGAGCACCCGGTGTCGGAAGAAGTCACCGGACTCGACCTGGTCCGGGAAATGTTCCGCATTGCCGAGGGCGAACCGCTCGGATACTCCGATCCCGTCGTTACTGGGCACTCGATTGAGTTCCGGATCAACGCTGAGGACCCGGGCCGCAACTTCATGCCTGCACCAGGAACCTTGCTGGCCTGGCGTCCGCCATCGGGACCTGGCGTTCGAGTCGACGAGGGCTATCTCAGCGGCATGACCGTACCAGGCAGCTTCGACTCGCTGATAGCCAAGATCATCATCACTGGTGCGAATCGTCAGCAGGCGCTCGAGCGATCACGCCGCGCCTTGAACGAGCTCGTGATCGAGGGCATGCCGACCGTCGTTCCATTCCACCGGGCTGTCCTCAAGGATCCGGCCTTCACGGCTCAGGATGGGCACTTCGGCGTACATACCCGCTGGATCGAGACGGAGTTCAGTGGCGAGATTGCACCGTACGCGGGCACCCCGGCCGACTCTTCGGAGCCGGTGGCTCGTTCCAGAGTCGTCGTCGAGGTCAATGGCAAGCGGATGGAGGTCCTGGTACCAGCCAATCTCGCTACCGCCAATGGATCAGTCGCCACCGCACAGTCCAAGAAACCGGTCAAGCGCCAGAGCAGTGGGTCCGCGAAGTCTCCATCCGGCAATGCCTTGACCTCGCCCATGCAAGGCACCATCGTCAAGGTGGCGGTTGCTGATGGTGACACTGTGCAGGCTGGCGACCTCGTCGTGGTGCTTGAGGCGATGAAGATGGAACAACCACTTACCGCGCACCGAAGTGGCATAGTCAAGAACCTCAGCGCACAGGTCGGCGCGACAGTCACCAGCGGCTCTACCCTGTGCGAAATCGTCGATTAGTCGCTCTTCCTGCTGGAATCAGACAACCGGTTGTCCCATCGGACAACACAGTTCCGTCCGCGGTCTAAAAGGTCGGTAAGAAGACGCTTTCACAAGGGGAAACCACAGTTGCCGCGGGCACACTGTGACCCATGGAACTCCTCCTGCTGCTCGTTATAGCAGCACTGATCTTGGGCGGTGTTGCCCTCTATCGGCGGCATGCCGTTCAGCAGCGCCATGCCGCAGAGCAAGCGGCACTGGAGACTCAACTTTCCACGTCCAAGCGCGCAGCTGATGAGGATGTCACGAAGTTTGGTGAAGAACTGCAGCGGCTAGATTCCGATGTTGCCGGACACGCACTGGATGAGGCGATGCAGCAGGATTACCAGCGCGCCTTGGACGCGTACGACAACGCGAAGATGTCACTGGACGCGGTGACCAGACCAGAAGAAATCCGGCACGTGACGGAGATCTTGGAGGACGGGCGCTACGCGGTCGCGTGCGTCAAGGCCCGGATCGCCGATGAACCACTGCCGGCCAAGCGTCCACCCTGCTTCTTCAATCCCGCGCATGGTCCCTCATCCCAAGACGTCACGTGGGCACCTCCTGGCGGCGTGCCACGGTCTGTTCCGGCATGTCCCGCTGATGCCGAACGCGTGCTCGCCGGAGCCGATCCCTACATCCGCACCGTGCAAGTCGGCGCCCAGCGCGTGCCGTACTGGGAAGGCGGCCCGGCGTACGCGCCATGGGCGCAGGGCTACTACAGCCGCTGGAGCGGCAGCGACATGCTCTCCGGCATGCTGATCGGCGGCCTGCTGTTCGGCGGTATGGGCAACATGTTCTCCGGAGTCGGTGAAGGCGTTGGTGATCTCATGGGCGGGGTCGGCGAGGGCGTTAGCGACGTCGGAAGCGGGATTGGCGACATGTTCGGAGACATGTTCGAGTAGCGGCTACCCCAGCAGAGTCGCGCGCAGCTCAGCCAACGTTTCGGAGCAGCCGCCGTCGATCTTCAGGCTGGCAAGGTCGTCACCGCGGGTTAGACCGCGGTTGATGATCACCACAGGCTGCTGACGTTTCGCATTATGCCGGACGAAACGCAACCCTGACATCACTGTCAGTGATGAACCCAGGACCACCAGGATCTCGCCGCAGTCCATGAGGGCGTACGCCGCCTCGACCCGAGCCTTCGGTACCGCCTCGCCGAAGAACACGACATCGGGTTTCAGCCCACCGCCACACTGCGCACAACCAACCAACCGGAACTGCTGCCAATCCCTGGCCACCGCGTCGCCGTCCGGCCGCAGCTCAGCATGCTCGAGAACCTGAGGTTGCTCGAGTCGCGGGTTCGCCCAGGCCAACCGACGCTGCAGTTCGCTGCGCGCGGAGCGTTCCCCACATGCCAGGCACACCACGGTGGCAATGTCGCCATGCAAGTTGATCACCCGTGTACTACCCGCAGCTGAGTGCAGGCCGTCAACGTTCTGGGTGATGACTCCGGCTAATCCGGCAGCTTCCAGATCGGCCAGTGCCCGATGTCCTGGGTTGGGTTCCGCATGACCGATCCGCCGCCAACCGAGGTAGGACCGGGCCCAGTACCGGCGCTGCGCCTCTGCGGAACCGACGAATTCGCTGTACTGCATTGGGCTGGCCCGGACCGAGGTTGGGCCGCGATAGTCCGGGATTCCGGAGTCGGTCGACATACCCGCGCCGGTGAGCGCCACCCAACTGCGGCCGCGGAGCAGTTCCGCTACCACCGCGACGTCTGCCAGCGATGCCACGCTCACGCAAGAAAGGTACCCGGAAAGATCAATGCGTTAGAAGTGGTGCCAGGCCGTGGCAGCCAGTCCCAGTTCAGCTGATCATTCCAGTGCCATGGAGCCGGCGCGCGGCCTCGGCGATCGAGCCGGTCATTGAGGGGTAGACGGTGAACGACTCCGACACTTGATCAACAGTAAGCCGCTGTGCGACCGCAATCGCCACCGGAAAGATCAGTTCGCTGGCCCGCGGTGCGACTACCACCCCGCCGATCACGATGCCGGTCGCCTTCCGGCAGATGAGCTTGACGAAACCATCGCGACTGCCCTGCATTTTGGCGCGAGCATTTCCCCGCAGCGGCAGGATTAGCACACGTGCCGGCACCTCACCTGAATCGACCTGCTTCTGATCCACACCAACTGTCGCGATCTCCGGAGCGGTGAACACAGTCGACGAGACAGTCTTGAGGTCAAGGGGAGAGACGGCATCACCCAGGTCGTGCCACATGGCGATCCGGCCCTGCATCGCAGCGACCGAGGCGAGCATCAGCACACCAGTGCAATCGCCTGCCGCATACACCCCTCGTGCCGAGGTGCGCGACACCCGATCGACTTCGATGAAGCCACCTTGATCCAGCTTGACGCCAGCCTCCTCAAGTCCAATGTTGGAGGTGTTTGGCACCGATCCGACCGCGAGCAGGCAGTGTGAGCCGGTCACCGTGCGCCCATCTGTGAGCGTGACATTGACCTGGTCACCATCGCGTTCGACCGACTGGGCGCGGGATCGCGATAACACGGACACGCCGCGTCGGGCGAAGACCTCCTCGAGCACCTGAGCGGCGTCGGCGTCCTCGCCTGGGAGCACCCTGTCGCGCGAAGAGATCAGCACTACCTCGCAGCCGAGGGCGTGATACGCACTGGCGAATTCCGTCCCCGTGGCGCCGGAGCCGACCACGATCAGCCGCGGCGGCAGCTCGGTCAATCCATAGACCTGCGTCCAGGTAAGGATCCGCTCGCCGTCCGGTTTGGCGTCAGGCAATTCCCGCGGGCGGGCGCCGGTGGCAACCAAGATCACGTCAGCTGGCAGGGACTGCTCGCCGTCAGCTGTGTCGGCGATCACTCGGTCGGGACCGTCCAGCCGGCCGCGCCCGACCACCAAGTTCACGTGCTCGCGTCGTACCCGCTCAGTGATGTCGCTGGACTGCTTCTTGGCAAGATCGAGTACGCGCTTGTTGACTGCTGCCAAATGAACGCGTACCCCCGCATCGACGTCATCTTGATCTTCAGGACCGAACCGCAATCCAAGATCGGCCGACTCGCGTACATCGGTCATCACTTCCGCGGTAGCGATCAAGGTTTTTGACGGAACACAGTCGGTGAGAACAGCCGAGCCACCAAGACCATCACTCTCAATCAGAGTGACCTCACCACCCAGCTGGGACCCGACCAACGCTGCCTCGTAACCGCCAGGACCTCCGCCGACAATCACCACTCGGGTCACCTTCGGCATTCTTGCATCTCGCTGCATGGGGCCGGACCAGATAGCCTGGGCTGCTGTGCTGTACGCGGCGTACGGAAGCAATCTTGATCCAACTCAAATGGCCGGTCGCTGCCCGCACTCACCACAGCGTGGCACCGGGTGGCTCGTAGGTTGGCGCGTCACCTTTGGTGGCGAGGGTTGGGACGGCGCACTGCCGACACTGGTCGAGGAAGCCGACAGCCAGGTCTTCGTCGCCCTGTACGACGTAACATCCGGCGATGAGAACACACTTGATCAGTGGGAGAGCGCCGACACCGGCCTGTATCGCAAGGTCAGAGTAAGGGCAGCCACGCTCGACGGCGAGGTGACCGCCTGGGTCTATGTGCTGAACGATTTCGAGGGCGGCATCCCGAGCGCCCGCACCATCGGCATCCTTGCCGATGCGGCTGAGGCGGCCGGCGCTCCCAGTGACTACGTTGCCGAACTCCGCCAGCGTCCGTGTGTCAGCGGCTGGTGAACTGATTCTTTGTCACGGACCCGGTCTATAGGAGCTCATTGCTTGTCCAGCCAGGCAGCGTAAGCCTTTGGCTTATCGGTCAGCAC